>JAJRVM010000050.1 GCA_024277285.1 Planctomycetota bacterium | reverse complement strand
CTTTTTGCGTAAGGGCTCTTGGGTAGATACTTTTCTGATTTCAGGAGGATTTTGATGGCGATTCGCAGGAATGCACCGATGGGGTTTGCGGACGCGGCGCTTGAGGGGCTTGGTTCGCCTCGCACGACTGAGATGCTTGCGCGGCTTGACGCTGCGACGCCTTGGGAGAAACTTGCGCATCCGATCCGGCATCTGCCCGAGTACACAAACACCGGCGCGGGGCGACCGCCTTGGGAGCCGGTGTTGATGCTCAAGTGCATGATGCTGGCCAAGTGGTTCAATCTTTCGGACCCGCAGCTCGAGGAACACCTCAAAGACCGCATCAGTTTTCGTAAGTTCGTTGGGCTTTCGTTCTACGACAACACGCCTGACGAGACGACCTTTTTCGGGTTCCGCAAGCGGCTGCGCGAGGCCGAGCTCGACGACTATCTCTTCCAGACCGTCAATAAACACCTTGAATCACAGGGTTTTCTCGTGCGTGAGGGAACCATGGTCGATGCGACGATCATCGAGCAGGCCAAGGGCGCAAAGAACGACGAGGGCGAATCCACGCGCGACGAAGACGCGTCGTTCACCAAGAAGCACGGCAAGACGTACCACGGCTACAAGGCGCACATCGCGTGCGACCTCTCGGGCATCGTGACCGACTACCGATTCACAACCGCCAAAGAACACGACAGCAAACGCATCGACGAACTGACGGAAGATGAAGAGAAGGCGGTGCTTGCGGACGCCGCGTACGCGAGTCGCGCACGGCGAGAAGCGCTCAACGCGCGCGGCGTGATCGACGCCATCATCTATAAACGTAATCGCGGACAACCACGCCTCGCCGACTGGCAGATCGAGTGGAACCGCATCGTGTCAAAGGTGCGCGCACGCGTCGAACATCCGTTCGCGATGATGAAGCACCAACTCGGCCACCGCAGGGCGCGCTACCGCGGGCTCGAACGCAACGCGTTCGACATGTGTCTGGTGCTGATGGCGTGCAATCTGAAACGAAGCCTGTGGCTGCGCTCGGCGCAAGAGCGCGAGCCCATCCCGAAAAACGCATGTTGAGCGCGATCGCTGCGCGCTGACCGGGCGAAAACAGGCTGAATCAAGCAGATTCAGCCCAAAAACGGGCGGTTTTCAATAACGCTAACCAGGTTCTACCGCCACATGCGAGATCTGCGCAAAAGTTCACCAAGAACAGCGTTTGATCAGAGATCCCATTGGTTCCTGACACCTTTTCTTCCCCTTTTCTTCCTCAACGAAGAACATTGGTTCCTAACACCTTTTCTTCATCCTTTTCTTCCCCGTTTTGTGCACGGGGAATTGGCTCTCCACACTCTGGGCATATGTGGTTCGAATACGAAGTATCATAGCCGCACCTGTCACAACGCATGATTGACTTGCCCGTTCGGTACCTTCGCCATGCCAACACATTCACCGGGAGTAGCGCCACGACGAACGGCCACAGTGGCACAAAGAGCGATCTTGAATGTCGAGTCGCAGTACCAATGCCCGAACGATCTCGATACTCTGGCATCCAAAGCCAATGTTGACTCTCCAAGTAGTGAACATCCAGTGCCTCACGGACCGTTTGGACTAACACTGGCATCGGTGATGGTGATCTTGTCTTAAATGTCCATTCAGCATTCTCTCGGAGTTCCTTTCGTTCTCCCGCGTCCTTTATGACGCTAAGCTGATGAAGAACGAGACCACCAGCCGCAAATGCTCCACGATACGAACTTTGTGCCACGCTGAGGGAGGCATGGCAACCACCAGGCCATACAAACGCGATAGTCATGATGAGAATCAGGAACACGTCACAAATCAGAGTTTTCAGGAACAACCTCAACTGTAAGGGCACCTTCGTTGTCAAACCTTCAGTTCCACATTGGGCTTATCCGGCCGTTTGAAAGGCTCTCTTCCCCGATTCGTGGGTGACAGCGCCTTTGTCCTTAAGTTTGGAACCGCTCCTAGTCTGGCACTACATTTGGGCAGTTGAATGGATAAAGAGTCTTGCATAGCGTCAAACATTCCCGTATAGAAGCGCTCTGGCCACAAGAGCCACAGGCGAGTGCGCACATACAGAAGTTCTTATCATTGCAGATTTCCAAGAGCGGGTTTCCCGAGTCCGGTTCGCATTGAAGCGTTATGTCCTTTGCTTCCACTTCCCACGTCAGGCACTGTGTTAGATCATTGGGGTCAGGGAGTTGGTCACAATCCTTGGTAAAGAAGCCCCCTTCACACACTTGCGCAGCATGGATCAGCTCCTCGATCATTGCTTGGCAAAACTTATCTCCGCTGCAACTTTCGCAAACCTCGACGAACATGGTTCTGGTTCGCACTTTGTCTTCACACCTGGCTGTCATCATTCCGCATCCACCACCTTGGCACGCAGGACTGCTTGAGCGAACGCACTGCACCATGCCGATAGGATCGACATTTCCGCCGCAGCTGTTCGTTAACCTGTCACGAACTTGTTGTAGAAGAGGTCCATAAGTAGGATCCTGTTCACACGCAGTGATTTTCTCGCCACACGCAAGGGGAGGCGGCGGTGACCAAGTAGGATCGGGCTCGAACGGACCTGGAAACGGCATGGGTCCGCAACCGTACAGATTATCGAAGCCGTAACTTCCGCCGGGTCCGCACCGAGAGATCGATCTCCCAAGTTCAACGTCGTACGATCTTCCCTTATTGAGGTAGAGTTCTGGGATTGTGTTGTCTGCGGTTTGGCCTGCGTAGCCGCGTCGGTTGTTGTTGTTTGCGTGGGTGAGGACGTTTCTGCCGAGTGTGATTTGGGGGGAGGTGGTGTCGGCGGAGTCGTTTGAGTCGACGTTGCCGTCGAGGTTGACGTCGTAGAGGGCGTACCAGGTGCCTTCGTTGTCGATTGTGGTGTCGTCTGTTGCGTCGTTGTCGCTGTCCATGTCTACGTCGCCTGCGGCCATGCCGATCGCCTGGCCGTAGGGGGTGTAGGTGATGCGTTCGACCTGGGTGGCGTTATCCTTTAAGGTAACAACAACGTTGCCACGGAAGTCTTGGGTGAGGTAGCGCCTTTCATCAAGGACGCCGTTGGCCGATGTGTCGCGATCGCGGAGGATCATGGCGTCTATTTTACTCGATCCGCCACGCCCGTTCAAGCCCGCATTATGGTGCACCCACGTTGTTGTGGCGTCGGTATCGGTGTCCTCGAACATGGCGACCTGCCGCCACGACTGGTCGTACGCATAGTGTTCGGTGGTTTCGTCGAGGAGGCTGTCGTCGTCGTCGGTGTCGTGGACAGCTGAGATGCGCTGGCCCCGCGCGTTGTATTCGTACGCGGCCACCGGGTTGCTCGTGCCGTCTTCGTTGATTTCGACGAGGCGGTTCCAGGCGTCATACTTGTGGTCGTACGCGTTGCCGTCGTCGGTGAGGTTGCCGTTGCCGT
>JAJRVM010000049.1 GCA_024277285.1 Planctomycetota bacterium | reverse complement strand
CCTTTTGCGGGTTTGGGGGCTGGCAACTGTCGGATGGCTGCACCAATCAGCTCCATGTTCTTGGCAATGCGCCAATCGTCATAGCAACCCAGTTCCTGCAGGCAGACAACGCCGGCTGCCGCCATCGCCAAAGTCGGTCCGCCTCCACCCTTACTGTATGTAAATTGCCCCGGCCCTTTGCGCAATTGCGTTTCCGATCGATTGCGGCCGCCTCCTCGAGGCCAATAGTGTTCGCGCACGCTGCGAATGGCCTTGTCGACCACTTCGGAAGGGACTTCCAACCCACTGTCCATCGCGCTGCGTAGTGCCTTGGCCTGCATCACCACCAAGCTCAGGTCATGCCCACGTGGCCGCGTTTGGGCCTGGTAGCCCCAGCCACCATCATCGCATTGGGTCAACGCAATCAGACGCAGCGCGTGGTCGAGCGTGGTATTGAGGCGTTGATCATGACGCGTTGACATGCCGTGAGCCTGACCGAGCACCAACGTCGCGAGACCATGGTTGTACATATCACGCTGTGAATTGGCAATATTCAACAGACCGGACGGCTTTGCGTTGTCGACCATGTAGTCGAGCGCACGTTGCACTTGGTCACCATATTCGCCACGTCCAGGCGCGTGTCCAGCCGCCATGAACGCCAACGCACCCATGCCGACCAGCCCCAAATCGTTGCAACGCCAGTTGCCCTCGTCGCCCTGGTTCTTGGCCAGCCATTGCAGGCCCAAGGCGAGTGTTTTTTCGCTTGCGGACGTGGTCTCCCAATCCCCTTCCGCGCGCGTTTCACAGGTTGGAACGCCAAACAGCATTATCAATATCACCACCAATGCCGCCCTGCCACGCGGCCGACATCGTTTCGCAGACAGCAGCTTCCCACTTCCACCCCATGCACACCGTTCGGTCACTGGCGATCCTCCCCACCCAGAGCTTTAACGTCCGGAGTTTCAACACGGAGTAATTCAACCAAGTCGCGTTGCCCACCCAAGACCCCGAGGCTGAAAAACGCCCAGGCGCGATCATCACCGACGATCAACGGGCCGATGTTCGGCCTGCTACCGGCAAGCTTGCCCAATGTCCAGACACCCGTTTCACGGCCCGTCTTGCCGTCAAGTCGTACAAGTTGGACCGTGCGTTTTTCGCGATCGTCTCGCCCTGACTGGGAGCGAGTATACACGATTCCCGCCTCCGGCGAACAAGCCACAGCCAGTAGCAGATGGAGATCCACGCGCTGTCGTCGTATTCTGCCCGAATCCACATCAAGCCAAGAAAACCGGTCTTGCGACTTGATAACAACCTGGGCGCCGACGGCACCGACGATTTGCTGTCCGTGCGGCATCACGGTGTGCCAACGCAACACCCCGGTTTCGGGATCGACCGCCTCGATCGCGCGAACGCCCACCTGCCCAATGACCAAAGTGTCGTGGATCAGCAGCGGTGGCTGGTGTATCTGCCTAATCCACATCGGATCGGCCAAGGGAGGCGTTGCCTGTGTGGCGCGGACCCACCGAATGTTACCGTCACCGTCACAACAAAAGCTGAGGCCACCAAGCACGACATACAAGCGTTGCGAGTTGGCCAGCACCTGACAACTGGACCGCGTCCACCAACTGTCCCGCAACCGCAAGAGTGGAATTCCCTTGCGATATCGTCCCGTGGCGGCTGTGAAAAACCGCAAAGTTAAAATCGCATCGACCGACCGCTGCTTGGGCAACGTCAAGACGGCAAGCTGATCGCCAATAAGAAATGGGTCGCAGATCGGCACTTCCTCGTCAGGATGGTTGGACCAAACCAGCTGACCCGAGTCAAGATCCCAACAGCCCAATTGGGGCGAAACGGCGTTCAGATGCCGTGCGATCACGAATTGACGATGCACCAGTGGGGCCATCGCAATCAGGGGCCAATCACGACTGCGCAGCGTCTTCTGGTCCGGATCCTTTCTCATCGGATGACTGGTCCAACGTAGCTGGCCTGTCGCCCAGTCGAGTGCAACCAATTCAAAACGATTGTGGACCAGCAAGCGATCGCCAACACGGACTGCCGCAAGTTGCCTTCCAGGCCAATCTACCCGGTACCGATCAACGCCGGACAACACCTCTTTACCAGGATCCTTGCCAACATCAAGTTGCAATGCGCCGCGCACAACGGCACGCACATTCGTAGTGGCATAGATAGAGGAACGAGCGGCGGCGCGCCCTTGCAGCTGAATCGAACGTTGCAACAGGTCGCGTGTGAGCTTGGCCAATTCGCTCGGTGACAGCGTTACGTCGCCGATCTGCACATCCGAACCGGGCTTCAGCTGCGACACCTGCCCCACCAACGCTGCCGCGATGCTCATCCGGGCTCGCAAGCTATCGTCGACGGACTCCTCGCCAGCGTCCTTTTCAGCAGCGTCCTCTTGAGCGGCAACATGTCCTTCGATGGCCCGTCGATAGTGGCGCAACGCGGCACGCGCCCGTCCGCCAGCGAGCAACTGATCGGCAAGCCAGATCTCGGCCTGACGTGATGCGCGGAGCCCGGGAAACTGGTCAGTCAATTGAGTGAGCGCGAGAGCCTGGCGATTGCGGATCGCACGTTCGACGCGTAACTGCAACAATTCACCATAGCCGTTTTCCAACGCCGTGACGAGTTCGGGATAGCGTCGCAACGCGGCGCGAATCGCAGCGGGCGCAGAGATGAGCAACGCGGGATCGTCCGGTGACGGGGCGAGGCCGGGTGGCGAGTCTGCCAGGACATCCACGACGTGGCGAGCCGCTCCACTCCAGTCTCGCGCTTTCAGTAACTGGTCAAATTCCACCACGTCGTTGTAGACATCGCGATGCAACTCCTCGATAAGCAACGGCCGCCAGGAAATCACCGGCGCTCGACGGCCTGTAATGATCGGGTCGGCCTGCAGGCGAGTGGCCGAAAGCTGGTCGGCCCACACCACGAGTGGTTCGTAGCGAAAGAGGTCGAAGAAATCGAACACGTGACATAAGTGCCGCAACTCGGCCCACTTCTCTCCATAGATCAAAGCGAGTATTTCTTCACGTGCCACTCCATCCATGGTCCATTCAACATTGCAGCGTCTATCCAGCATGGATCCCATGAACGCCCTGCGAATCGAACTTAGTGGCGGCAATCCGTCGCGCCGCCACGCCTGGTGCCCAAGCCGGAAATAACGCGTTGGCAACGAGGGTCCCGCGTTGGCAAGCAGACGACTGTCAGACAGCAGGCTCACTTCATCAAACAATTGCAATTGTGCCAATACAGGCCATGCTTGTTGGTCGGCCTGATCCATCAGTTGGTTGAGCAAAGCCACGCCGATCGGTGGGCTGCAGCCAGTTCCCAACGTGGCAACACTGCAAGCTCGATTCCACGCTGCCGCTTCGTGTTGCGTGGGACACCGTTGGGCCACCGCTTCGGTCCACTGAGCAAAGTCTTTGTCGAGCGGCAATTCACCAAGGACGACGACTGCGGCAGCGAGCTGTTGTGGAGCACTGAACGAGGCGAGTTTCTTGTGCGGAGCGATCTCGATCGCTCCCATTTCGATCTTGCAGCCGGCGACGCCACGGACGTGATAAAGCCCCAACTTCGTGCACCACGGTTGCAGTGGCACGATCGGCTGTTCGGCTTCGGCCCAGTGGCGGCCATCGGTGCTGATCCACCAACGCAGGTAGCCGGCGCCAAATGCTAACCGAACCCACACAGCATCGTTCACATACGGTATCGCATCGAAAGGAAACGGTTTCCAGTTGCGTTCGTGCCATTGCGAATTGCTCGACAGTACGACACACGTGCGGCCGTCGCGTTGGTTGCGAACGAAATGGATCACAGATCGCGGCCGCTGAAAATCATCCGTCGCCAAGAACAGCCCCGTTCCCGGAGACACGTGGTCGAGCCGTACCACCAGCTCGCGGGGGCCGCTGCCGGGAATCGGTGCGGTCACCCAACCTGCATCGTCGGCACGCTCGGCCGTCAGTCGGACGGCGCCAGCCGCAACGATTTCGAACGACGCCCCTTGGCCCAGTTTTTTTGTCCAGCCGAGCGTTGCCGGGCGAACGACGTCGCGTTTATCCGCCACTGCGACCGCCGGCAACCCAGCGACTTCGACACAGGCCACCGCTTGAAGCTCGACGCGCCCCCCGAAATACACTTCTTGCGGAACATCCGAAAACGGTACACTTAGCAAGACTACGTCGCCGCGCGAAAGTACCAACTCCCCCTCCACGCAGTGCAGTCCGATCGGAACCGGTTCATGAAACTCACTGCGCCGCGCACGACCGTTATCGGTTGCGGCGAGCGTCAGCCGATCCGGACGCGGCTCGTTCGGCTGACGCGATGTCACATACGCAATCCAACCGTGGTGGCGGGCATCGTACAGCAACGTTACGCCCTGACTACCGCGGAACAAGTGAATGCGGAAATTCTGCTGGGGCTTCAGCTGGAGTCGCAGCAGCGAGTCGCTTGACCAGGATGTCACGAGTTGCACCGTGCCGTTCACACGGCACCCTCGCCCCGTGCGAGGGTTAACCGGCTGAATCGAGCTGTTATGATTCGGAACCTTTTTCAACCATTGCTGCCAATAGTCGGCAGGTCGTGAGTCGTCCAAATCCTCGATCGGCGTAAAACAGACGGCGTCGAACGTGGTCGACGGTTGCTGCGCGACGACACATCTCCAGCTACTGAAGACACATCCCACTGCGATGCCAAGCAACAAGAACCAATGCAACATACGCACGGTCTGTACCTGCGCCGGATGCCACCGGTGCGGCCCCGGCGCGGAAAAAAATGGCAGGTTCTTAATCTCAGTCTCCTTCGGCCTTGGTGATCGCCGCAAGCGTCATAGGAATCGCTCGATACATATGGCGGGACGTGGGCGCAAACGCTCGGATTCTTACCGCATCAACGCCCCCCCCACGCTACGCACGCAGCGGCTCCCCGAGCGACCCAGGAAAACCTGAACTACTCGTCTCCAACGTCCCGGCTCTCAGATCTGAACCCTTCGCTCTGGACTCTCGACTCTGGACTCTCGACTCCGCTTACTTCAGGCGCGCGAGTCGCAGTTCGCCAAGCTCGTCAAGAATTCACGCATCAGGGCGGTATTATCATGCCAAGTCCGCGCGGTCACAATATTGCCGTCGACCACGACCTGCTGATCCACGTAGTGAGCCCCTCCTTGCTGAGCATCCAAGGCACATTTGGCAACCGTGGTGACCGTACGGCCCTCGATACAATCCGCGGCCGTAAGGATTTCGATGCCGTGGCATACACAGGCGATCGGTTTCCCTGCGGCGTGGATTTCGCGGGTAATGCGCAGCAGGTCTTCATCATAACGCAGATACTCAGGAGCACGCCCGCCCGAGATGAACATGCCGCCGTAGTCAGCTGACTGGACATCGCGGAACGCGATCGTGGCCTGAATGTGGTAGCCGGGTCGCTCCTGGGTAATGTCCCAAGGAACGGCGGAGTCAGGAGGGATTTCGTGCAGGACGCTGTGGTAAAGCCGTGCTTCCGGGCCGGCGACGACAACGTCGTAGCCATCTTCCGGGAGCCGAAAGAATGGATAAAACGTATCGAGCGTCTCGGTCGCGTCCCCTAGGGGCATCAATATTTTTTTCTGGCTCATGTCTAACAACCTCAGAGATCACGCCCGCACATGGGGACTCTTTCGCGTCAACGGGCTCGACGCAATTGTATCCGATTGGCGAGGATGATTCAAAGACGCAATGGTCAGGACGCGCGTCTTGCGCAAGTTGCGTTATCGCCTGATGAATGTCAATGAAGTGAACCTGCGTACCGCCAACTCGTTTTCCAATGGGATGGGTGTACGACTGCAAGCGCAAACGAATTCGCCATCTCGATCGGTTGAACACCTCCACCACACTCACCTACCACACCGCCACTCTGCCGAGGCCGCATCAAGACGTGGATTCATTCCAGGTCAGACGCACACGATCAGGTTCACCACCTATTCTTGTTCTTGGAACGAACTGCCGATGCAAATCACTATTGGCCAACTTGGACGACAGGGTGTGCGTATCCAAGCAGTTCGAAGGCGCTGCGCCGATTCCTGGCACGCCGCAGCTTCTCGTCGATTCCAGCGAGTTCTCGCTGTTCTTCCTAGCCCGCTTGCAGTACTCTGCTGGCCTTCCATGGCTCGGCTCCCGTTGGTTTTTTCGCCAAACAACGGTACGCCGAGCCTCTTTTTCTTGCCAAGATGAATCTGGCCAGAATTCTCCCTGCCACTGATGAACTGCGAAACTTAGCGTAGCGCGGGAAGCCCTCCGACAAGCTGCCTCATAGTGAACAACCACCCTCCCTTGGGAGTTGCGCGGACCAGCTAACGACCAAGGCCACTACTCCCCTTTTCCGGTCCACGGTTCTCTCGTTTCGAAATGCCGAACGGCAAAGTGCCCGCCAATGTACTTTCCCTCGCGTGAATCCGGGGCAGGTTGTTGGCGTAGGAGATCTTTGCTGGCAAGATGTTCGATGGCCTTATCTTGCGGGATGTAGCCCAGTCGTGTTGCATTTGAGTTATCGAAAAACGGATCGAAAGTCTCGGAGACTCCGTAGACGACCTGGTAACCGGGCTCCGAATTCCGCAAACCAATATCGACCAATTGTGCAAGGTCGCGAGCGCTGACCCAGGTGTGCAAACGTCGTTCGTCAATGACCTGTCTGCCTACATAGCCGATTCGGATGGCGAGCACATGGAGTCCAAAGCTATCCGCGTAATAGCTACCAACCGATTCACCAAACGCCTTGCTTAACCCGTACAGGCTATCGGGGCGTGGAGGTGTGGTGTGATCGATTCGATCTGATCGTTGATAGAAACCGACGACGTGATGGCTGCTGGCGTAGATGAAGTGCGACACGCCCGATTTGCATGCCGCTTCAAGAACGTTGTGAGTCCCCACAATATTGGGAGCCAGCACTTCGTCGAACGTATAATCCGGCCCCACAAGCCCCGCCAGATGAACGACTCCGTCGACACCTGACATAATATTTGTTGCAACCGACGCGTCCGCGATATCCCCCTGAACAAATCGTTCGTTTGCGGCACAATCAGAAATCGCGGCGATGTCGTGCAACACGACTTCGTCATGGCGTGCGGCCAAGAATGGACGCAAGGCCGAGCCGACGATGCCGGCCGCTCCGGTAAGCAAGATACGTTTCAATCGAGTTCTCCAAAAGGTCCGCTTGGCTATAACCGCTCACGGCCCCGTTTCCATCGCCATACGGTTCCCCTTTTCTCCCCCGGATCCCCAGATCAGGCCTTCCGTAGCCCGGTTTCCAGCGGAAACCGGCATTGCAAGCCTGGAAACCTCCTGAAGTCTCGATCAGCTGTATAGACTGTTCCTCGGTAGGCAATCGCCAGTGAGGCGATCTGCGCATCCGTAACAAGGTTGCCTCCCGCGGATCCCGCTGCGCAAAGCAGGTCGAGAACCTGCCGAACATGCGCCGCGTCCGGCTGTAAGAAACGCGTTATTTGGCGGTCGAGCCAAGACGACACATGGGCGGAGGCATCCGCAAGACGCATCGGCCGAAGGTAAGCCCGCGTGCTCGTCGCAATGCGGACAAACGCAAAAAGGACCGGGTTGGCCAGACCTACTGGCTCGCGCCCCGAAAGGCAATCGCGCCACCACACCCGGGCCGCGTCATGAAACGGCGACGTATCATCATATGCGTACAACAGCAGATTCGCATCCGGCACGATCATGACGCGTGCCCCTTCGAGCGGTCGGAATCCTCAAGTAGCCGGCGCGTGAGGTCGAGAAAAGCATCGACTTCCAATTCATCCCCCAACTGCTGGAGCTCAACCGGATCGATTCCCGCGCGCAATCCCATCGATTGGGGAGATACTTCAAACGGCGCTTCTGGCACGGTCAGGGGTGTCCCGGCAAGACCTTTCCGGATCGCCTGATTGAGCGTCGCCTTAAAGCTCTTCCCCGTCTGCTGCATTGCCTGCCGCAGCAGTTGCTCTACGTCAGGATCGACGGTTACGGTAGTCCTCATAATGACACCATAGCATCACGATTACTTGCTGTCAAGATGCCTGCATGGCGTGCCGCTTTGTCCCGTTATCGGCTGCAGTGGCACTGGTACTGGTACAACGGCTGTTGGTAGATCAACGTTGCCAACGCCGCTCCCTGCTGCCGTGGCGCGCTGGCGCAGGCATCGGGGACATCGTTGGAATCGAAGGGGTTGTCGCGCCCAACACTTCCGTTTGCACACCACACTGAGGTGGCTGACGAGTGGCCAATTGTCCCGACTGCCTGTTGCTTCCAAGCCCCCTCCCCTCTTCGCCGCCGCCTGCGGCGAAGAGGGGAGGGGGAGGTAAGGAGCGTGACGAGGGGCTGTGCTAGACGGTCAAACGTCGGCTCCCGCCAGACGAGCTGGCAAGGGGGCCAATGCCAGGTCAAACAGTCGAACTAGCTGTTGCCAGTATTGGACTTAGTGTAACGGTTTAGCCATCTGAAGTGGGACGTGCACTCGATTTCATTTTCCATCGGTCGCCCCCCCTACCGCCTTGTGCGGTGGGTGAAGATGATTGGTACGCTACCCGTGACGTCCCATCTCCCCCCACATCCACGGCCCCCTTTCCTCCCCGCCGCCTTCGGCGGCGGGGAGGAAAGGGGGGAGTAGCTGGCATCGCGGGTAGCTCACCAGCCGTTTTCACCCATGGGACAAGCCCATGGGAGTCTCTGGAAAGCGACATTACTTCATTCGGCTAAACTGTTACGACTTAGCTTTTGCCAGATTTTTTTTTGACGCTCCAACGAACACGGCCAACAAATAAGCACGGAACAATCGCTTGTTCTGATCGCGTGCCAGATCCGTACTCGTTCAGCACCGCTTGCAGTCGCTCACGCAATCGGCGAGAAAGAACGGATACGAATCTGCGATTTCCCGCGTTGGGATGCATCACGAAGTGTCATCGCCCGTTGCTACCACAATCACGAAAGGCCATTCAGCAATGAAGACGCTCGTATCCCGGCCTACATGTTCAAGAGCGTTCTTCGGTGCGGTGGCCTGCGCAGCGACCATTGTTTGTGCTGCGGAAAATATCCCCCGTCTTCCGGAACCGATTCCGGATAGATGGCTCGCCCCAGCACACCATCCGCGGCTGTTCGTATTCCCCGAGGGCCTGGCTGCCGCGCGACGGGTTGTCCGTGAGACGGACTGGGGGCGAGCATTTCTCCACCAGCAACACGAGCGCTGCGATCGCTTCGCCGCAATGAGTGACCAGGCGCTGCGCGCCCTGGTGCCCGGACCGGGCAGCCAGTTCGTTTACGGTCTGGGAATGGGCCTGGATCCGGTCCATGGGAAACGCCTGACATGGGCAGGCTGGGACGATCCGTTTCGCGTCAAAGCGAGCGATGGCAGGGTGTATCCCAACGACCAATGGCCCGACGATGGAGCGGGTGCCGTCGACGCCGGCACGGGCCAGCGGTATTGGTTCGTGGCGCGCACGCACGGCTTCATCATGCAGCAGTTGGAACAGCGCGTCTTACCCGCATTGGCGGACGTGTGGGCGCTGGAACGGTCGCAGGCCCATGCCGCGGCCGTGCTGCTGGACGTCAATATCGACCGCAACGGGTTCTATTACGAAACGTCACCAGGATACGCGGACCATGGTGATCACCTAGTGGGCGCTGCTTGTTCTATTGGTTGCCGGCCTGCTCATCCTTTTCTCCGGTTTCATCATCCCAACCGGAGCGGTGCAATAATAAAATGAAAAGATAACCAACTGAAACAATAGCCATTCCTTTAGCCGTTCGGAAAACGTGTATTCCATGTCACCATTCATGGCCATCCCTAAACTCTCACAAGGAGACCTGTTCATGTCAAATTCCCCATCACGACGTTCGTTCTTGCAAACCGTAGGGATTGGGGCCGCCGCCCTCGGGGTGAGCGGATCGGCCTTGGCCGGGCAGAAACAAAAAGTGATCCAGGGATTTGAGGAAGCGCCGATCAGTCCGGAGACCTCGAAAGGCTGGGTTCCCGTTTCTGACCGCAAGGTTCGCGTGGGCCTTGTCGGCTACGGCGCTTGCGGCTTCGGTGCGGCGTTCGGTTTCCAAGATCATCCGAATGTTGAAGTGGTGGCGGTGAGCGATCTGTTTCCCGACCGGTGTGCCGGCCTGGCCAAGGCGTGCCGCTGCGAGAAGACCTACCCCTCCCTCGAGAAGCTCGTGAAAGACGAC
Source organism: Planctomycetota bacterium (assembly GCA_024277285.1). The sequence continues at coordinate 18,277 of JAJRVM010000049.1, read as the reverse complement.
AAGATTGAAGCGGTGTTCGTAGCCACCGATGCGCCTAGCCATGCCCGGCACTGCTCGCTGGTGCTCAAACATGGCAAGCATGTTGCCAGCGCCGTACCGGCCGCCTGGGGTTCGCTTGCGGACGCAGACATGCTCTTCGAAGCCGTCAAGACCAGCGGTCGGAAGTACATGATGTTCGAAACGTCTTACTTCCACGCAGACCTTTACGCAATGCGACAGATCTACAACGCCGGTGGGTTCGGTAAGCTGGTCTACTCCGAAGGAGAGTACTTTCACTACAGCCCGACACAAGTTCCTTCCTACAAGGGCTGGCGCATCGGTGCGGTGCCACAGTGGTATCCCACGCACTCGAATGCCTACTACGTGGGCGTGACCGCTGGCAGTTTCACGGAGGTTTGCGCCATGGCCATGCCCAGTCTGATCGAACAGTTTCGGGCGGAAAACAACCGCTACAAGAATCCGTTCGCGACGGAGATCGCTGAGTTGCGTACCAGCGAAGGGGGCATGGCGCGAATGGCCGTCAGTTGGGACACACCCGGATTCGGTGCTGAGATGGGCCGGGTTCGAGGCCAGAAGGGTTCTTTTTACGGCAAATATCAGGGCCTGGTAAAACAACTGCCCAACACCAGCCGTCCGCCCCTTCCGCCTAACGTCCATCCGGGCGGCCACGGCGGTTCCCACGGCTATCTCATGAACGAGTTCGTCACGGCGATTCTCGAAGACCGAAAACCGTTGGTCGATATCGCCCAGGCGTTGAACATGACCGTCGCCGGTATCATGGCCCACCAGTCGGCCTTGAAGGACGGCCAACTGATGAAGATACCGCAGTACAAAATCTGACCCGTGAGGGCATCGAGGCAAGCCGGACTTCCAGACCAGGGGATTAGAAATGAAACAACGCCACATTCCATGCCAGTGCGGCCTGACGCGTGCGGCCCGAAGGGCCGCTGCTATGGAAGCCCAGGGTGCAGTTCGCTGAAGGCGAACGGAACCCTGGGTGGCACGTACCATCACAAACACGGCCGAGCGCACAACGTTCCACCACACCGCCGCGCTGCCGAGGCCGCATCAAGACGTGGCTCCACTCCAGGCCAGTGGCACACGATCAGGTTCATCACCTATTCTTGTTCTTGGGAATGCTACGCAACTCTCAGGGTTGCCCAGCCTACCAAAACGGAGGCAGGCGTCATTCTCATTTGCCGATGCAAAAACGCTGAAAAACGCGATCGAGGATGTCATCCGTATATACGGCACCGACCACTTGGCCAAGTTGCTCAAGCGCATCGCGCAGCTCCAATGCGACCAGTTCGTGGCCTTCGTCCTGTGCGATCAACTGGCATGCGCGATCGACATGCTCGGCGGCCGCCTCCAAACTGAACCGACAGCGCTGGGCCGTCGACGCGACAACGAGCGTTGCCGGCGCGGCGGTGGAAGTCAAGAGTTCGCAAATGCGTTTGCGCAGCGCCGGAATTCCCACACCGGTATGACTGCTGGTAAGAATTGGCCGATGGTCACTCACGGCGCTGACGTCCCCAGAGTCGGTCTTGCCAGAGTCGGTCTTGGTCCAGATCACGAGACGTTGAGCGCGCGCGGCACATTGTGTTTGGCGCAATACCGAGCATTCCCACGCATTGAGTGGTCGCGTGGCATCGAGACAGAGCAGCTCGATATCGGCATGTTCGCGTTGGGACTGCGCCATTTGCTGAGCCTGGTTCGCCAGCGGAACGGCGCTGTCAAGCGTCCCGTTTCCTTCGTCATTCCCAGCTAGATCAAGCTCTTCAACCCCTGCCGTATCGATCAACACGCCGCAAATGCCGTCCCAACAAAACTGACGTGAAACGTAGTCGCGCGTGGTCCCGGCGAGTTCCGAGACGATTGCAACGTGCCCTTGGCAGAGCGCATTGACCAGACTGCTCTTGCCCACGTTGGGCCGTCCATGCAACACAACACGTGGCAAGCGCGCCCCCGTAGCGCGCGATGTGATCTGGGCAAGCACCTGCTCGACTCGTTCGTGCGCTGCGCGCAATCGGTTCATGGCGTCGGTGTGGCTCACGAACGCGATGTCCTCGTCGACAAAATCGAGACCGGCTTCCAGGTCCGCCAACAGGTCGAGGAGGTCGGAACGGAGCGCGCCCAGCGGGCCGGACAGGCCGCCAGCGAGCTGTGTCAACGCGATGTCAAGCGTGCGTGTGTCTTCGGCATCAACGACTCCCAAGACCGCCTCCGCTTGCGTCAGATCGAGCCGGCCAGCCAGAAAGGCGCGTAGCGTAAATTCGCCCGGCTCAGCCAACCGAACTCCACATTGGCAGAGCACTTGCAATGCGGCATTGAGCAAAGGCGGCGCGCCGAGCGTGTGCAGTTCGGCAGAGACCTGACGTGTATAGCTGCGCGTGGTAGGCCAGAGATAAAGGTCACAAGGCAGCGTGCCGCCTTGTGGTTCGAGCTCCAAGTCGCCGGGGATGACCGTGGGATATGCGAGTTGTCCAAGATCGTCCGACGCGCGTGGCTGGAAACAGCTTTGCAGACACGCGATCGTCCGCGGGCCACTCAAGCGGATCACGCCGCGCACCGCCCCACCTGGGGCCGAGGCAATGGCGGCAATCGTGTCGTCCACGACGTATGACATGCAATCGGCCTAATTCAGCATGGATCGGCCGCCGTCGGGCGCCCAGTGGCACCGCCCAGCTAGTTCGAGTTCTTGCGCCGCTTTTTCCGTTGCCGCGCTATCTCGGCGCGATCCGGTTCTTCTTTCTTTGTCAATCGTTCTATCAACGACTTCTTCTTCGGCGTCGGCTCGGTCTTCTTCGTCATATCCGGTTTCGGGAGCAATTTGCGTTCACCGATTCCCCAAAGGCTGGACGCGATAAAATAGACACACAAACCAGCGGGCACTTTAAAGAACATCACGCCCATGAAGATCATCATGTACTTCATCATCTTCTGTTGCATCCGCGTCTGATCATCCGTGGCCGGCGGCGTGAACATCTTTTGTTGGGCGATGAATAGCACGATCGTGATGATGGGCAATATATTCAGGTAGGGACCGAGCCAGCCCGTTTCACTGGCGAAGAAATCGGGCAGAATACCTTGCCAACGCCAGGCCATATCGGGACCTGAAAGGTTTGAACACCACTCGATGCCCGGAAGCAACGGTGCTTGGCGCAAGTTGATGTCAACCGACAGACATCGGTAGAGCCCGATGAAGATCGGCAGCTGCAGAAACATGAGCCAACAACCGCTAAGCGGATTGAAATTATGCCGCTTCCACAACTCGCGTTGCGCTTGCCCCTGCTTCTCCAGATCGTTCTTGTATTTCTCTTTGATGAGCTTGATTTCCGGAGCGAGCTCTTGCATGACCTGCGCGTTGCGTGCGGCTTTGCGGCCGATCGGGAACATGGCTCCACGCACCAGTACGGTCAGCAGCACGATGGCCAGCCCGTAGTTGAGAATAATCCCGTAGAAAAGGTGAAGCAGCCAGGAGAGTGGTTTGGCGATCTTGCCGAACCAGCCATATTCGATCATTTTGGAAAGATCGTATGTTGCCAGCACTTCAGGCGACTTCGGACCGAGAAACAAGTGGTATTGGTCGACAACTGACTTGCCGGCCGCGATCGGGGTTGCCACGCTCACCATACGATAAGACGTATTCAGCTTCTTCATGCCACGACCCGTCAACTCCGTGACTTTGCCTACCGGCATCGAGTAGGCTTGCTGGCACGTGAATGCCATCGGATCACTCATCGTTCCGGCCAACAGAACGGCGGAGAAATACTGCGTGTCGACCCCCAGGTAGTCGAGTGTCCGCTCAGGCGCTGCCGGACTGTCGGTCAAGATCGAAGTAATCGCGGCAGCGGGATCGTCCTTGTCTTCTTTCCATAGCTTGTAGATCTGTGTCGCACTGCGCAAGCTGTGCTTGTTACCATGCACCCGCCAGACAACGTCGCGCGCGCCAGCCGAACCCCACGAGGGGTGAATCTTATTGGTGTACCACCACCCTTCCAACGGCAAGCCGTTGGGACCATCCATAACGTAGGAAACCGTCTGTTCTTGGGTACCGTGGTTCTGGATTTCGATGTCCATCTGCAGGTGGTATGCGGCGTTGGCGATTTCGGCCGCGTCGGGCTTGCCACTCGCCTGCTTATCACCCGCCTGCTTATCGCCCGCAACCTGACCCTGGGGGTCTGCCAGTTGATAACGCTTCTGGAATTCCAGCTCGCCACCCCCTTGCGCTTCCGCGAGTGGGACACGCTTAGAAAACAAGATCTCACGTTCGTTTGGCTGAGTTACTTTCCAGACGCTGTCGCGCAAAGACGTCAGGCCTTGCAACTCGGCCTGCGAACGCGCCCGCACGCTGTTCCCAACACTGTTCAGGCCGAGTAAGCAACTAGGGGTCGACCGATTCTCGTCCCCAGCCACGCCGGGCACCAACAGAGCGTCTCGCGCTCGACCAATTTCGGTCTTGCTTCGGGGTGGAGCTTCCGGCTGGACCAACTGCAACGGCCACCGGTCGAGCGTCGCCGTCAGCTGTACCGTGGTCGCGTCTCGCTGCAATGCGAACGTCACTTTCCGCCCGACCTTGGTACGTTTAAGGTAATCGTCGAACTCGGCTTTGCTGCCAATCGCCTTACCGTCGACGCTGACAAGGATATCGTCAACTTGAATGCCTTTGGCAGCGCCGCCCGAGGCGGGAATCGCCAAGTCCGCCGGGGTGCCCGGTCCGACGATTTTGAACATGCAGCCCTTGGGAGTATCGCGAACGAACGCGCCAAGGTAGCCATGCGTGTGAATCAAATCGCGATAGCGTAGACGCCCTTTCTGGTCGCGTTCCACCAGCTCCACTCGGTGCACCGCGGCACCGCGGTTCGTCAACGTAATCAATAGGCGGCAACCGCGTGCGGGGTCAAACGACCCCATTGTGAACCACTGCTCTGGCTCCGTCGGTTCCGCTGGGGCACTCTTGGCGGCAGGCAAGGCCGGTTCTTTGCCAGTTTCCGGCGGCTTTTCGGCGGACGTATCTGCAGCGACGGCGTCCTTGGACCCTTCCGGTGACGTGGCCAACTTTTGGCCATCCGCGACTTTTTTCTGAGCTGGCTTGGCCGAGTCTTCTCCTTTTGACGATGGCCCCTTTGCCGATGACTCGTCTTCAGCGTCCGGCTGATCGGCACCTTCATCCTGCCGCACGACCTCACGCTGGGGGGGGAAGAAAATGCTCTGGATCACGACATGCCCGACGATGATCAGAACCGACAAAAGCAAGAAAGTGACGAACCGCTTATCCACGAGGCGCAGGCTTTCGCAAACGGGAGAGACAAATGGGTTAGCAGCGGCCGCCAAACGATCGTTTGGTGTCGGGCGGAGACGCATGACAGAGTGTCATTCTCGGTCGGGAGAGCGATCTTGCAAAGGGGAGGTTGATTTTGGTGGTTTTTCGACGTGGTCAAGTCGCCTCGGATGGGGCATTTCGAGCTCTGGACAGGCAAAACTCCCCCTAAATCGACGCTCGACCAGCTTCTCCGCCACGCGTCTCAGCGCCCCTCGCGCAAGCGGTCGCCGAGAAAATTGTCTAATTCCGCGATGGCATAGATCTTTTCCGCTGTTTCTTCAAACGGGTAAGCCACGCGTCGAAAATGAACCACGCTGTCGTCCACCAAGACATAACTGGAGCGTGGATCGCTGTCGCGCGGTTGCCCGACGCTGCCAACATTGATCATGCACTTCTGATCGCCAAGCACATACCGATCATCGAGTTCGGCCGGACTGAAAAACTGCATCTGCTCAGTGAAAACCCCCGGCACATGCGTGTGGCCCTGAAAGCAATACCGTTGCACGACCCCGAAAATCTTCTCAATTTTCCGAGTATGGTAGATGTCCTCGGGGAAGATGTACTCGTTCAACGGGTTACGCGCTGAACCATGCACAAACATGAACCCATTTTCGCAGTGGTTTCGCGGCAACTCGGCCAAGAAATCAATACGACGCTCTATTGCTTCCGGGTCGCCCGTGGATTCTTCTAATTGCGAGCGCGTCCAGAATATCGCTCGCTCGGCACCGCTGCTGAAACCCTCCGGGTCAAAGAGCGCACCCAAATCGTGGTTGCCTAGAATACAGACGTCAAACTGCATTACCAAGTCAATGCACTCGCGTGGGTTCGGGCCGTAGCCGATCAGATCGCCAAGACAGATGATCTGGTTCGCACCCTGCTGCTGGGCATCGGCAAGCACTGCTGTGAGTGCCTCCAGATTGCCGTGAATGTCACTCATGATTGCCCGCTTCACACCATGTTCCTTTTTGCTAATGGTGGGGGGGTGCTTGCTGGCCAGATGGAAAAACCACCCGTGTGGCAGAACAAAGGCGGTCGTGCCCGGCGCCACTGGCCAATCTGTTTATAGCTGTTCGATCGGTGATGGCAAACCACCCGCAGGCGGACGGCGCTACAGTAGCGACAGGCGCCATGAGGTTGTCGCAGGTTGAGTCGAAACTACCACACAAGAACCGGCGATGGAATCACCGTCAATGGGCGGTGAATCGGTTGGACCTTTTTCGCGACAGATTTCAGACGCCGAAAACGGCAACCGGGCACGGCTTTTTCACAATTTCTTGCCGTGCTGAGCTCCACTTCACATGGCGGTGGCAAACGCGGGCAATCGGTGCGCCATGATGGCGTCACGATCGGCGCCGTTACTCACCTTGGCCCGGTGTCCGGGGCTTCGTCGCTCAATCATGCCGCTCAATTTTAACGGCCGCTCCGCAGGCGATCACCCAGCATGTTATCGAGGCTGGCAACGCCATAGATCTTCTCCACCGTCACATCCAAGGGATACTCGACTCGCCGAAACTCGACCATCGGGTCATCACCTTCATGCACGATCGCATAACATGCCCGCGAGTCGCTATCGCGAGGTTGCCCGACCGATCCGACGTTGAACATCGTCTTTTCGCCCGTCAGCGGGAAGTGAAAATCGCATTCTTCGGGAGTAATGAACTCACCGCTTCCTGTGAATACGCCGGGGATGTGGGTGTGCCCCTGGAAGCAATATCGTTCGATCCGATCAAATAACGCATCCATCTTGCGCTGGTTGTAAACGTCTTCCGGGAACACGTATTCGTTGGTCGGCTCACGTGGCGAGCCATGGACGTAGAGATAGTTGTCCCTGCTCAGCGACCGCTGCAATCCATTCAGGAAATCCCAACGCCGATCTACTTGCTCCGAATTACCCGTACGTCTGTCCAATTCGTCGCGTGTCCAGTAGACCGCCTGAAGTGCCACGGGATTGAATCCGTCTGGATCCCATACCACTGCCTGGTCGTGGTTGCCCAAAATCGTCTCATCGCACTGGTCGATGATTTTGTCCAGACATTCACACGGATTCGGACCATAACCGATGATGTCGCCAAGACAATATATTTCTTCCACGTCCTGTGCACGTATGTCGTCAAAGACCGCGCGCAGAGCTTCCGCGTTTGCATGAATATCACTAATGAGGGCCCGCTTCACAACCGGCTACCTTTCCGTCAAAACGTCATGATAAGCCGTTTCCTCCTCACGATCGAGAAAACAGCGTTCGCGCGATCTGCACTCTCGATGAAACGACGCACGTTGACGTAAAGTCAAACTACATAGTCTACTATGGAAGTCTAGGACGGTGCAATCGTGCACGCAAGGGCCGCCATCGAGTTATACAGAATTGCCGTTCGTGTGAAATCAGGGACGCAACGTACCGCTGTGGGGCGACGGCCCTGCCAAGGAAAAACACGGCCCCGCCAAGGAAAAACACAGCCCTGCCAAGGAAAAACACAGCCCCGCCAAGGAATGACACGGCCCCGCCGTCCGGACGCCGAGTGGTGTTGGAACGATCTTTCCGGTCACAAGGATTCAGGAGCCGGCGAATTGGCCAGCGGTCGCCTCCAGGCGAACCATCGTGTCGACGGAAGTACCCGATAGCAGGCCCACCAACCCAAACAGGGTAACGCAGTATTGCCTCCGTGGGGCTCGCCACCAACGGTTTTCGGCTCATAAAACGAAGCCGTTGCGACGCTACACTACCAAAAAGTGAAGGAATCGCGGTTTGCCGGTATGCGCGGCCAGTGCTTCCTTGCTAGAGTCTTGGATTGACCTAACTCAGATACCGTACTCAGATACCGTCGATGGGCACCACGGTTGGGTAACGTGGTCAGGCACCAAAGTCCGCGCAATCGGCACGGTCGGTCGATCACCAACTACTGCGATCGATCTTTGCGTAAGTTGACGCGCCGCGTTGATGCCAACGCGGAACGTCATCAACGTCGTCGGAGCGGGAGTGCCGGCGTATTGGCTACATCGTATTGGCAACATCGAGTCTTGCACCGCAAACCTGAGGTCCAACGTAGGCTGGGCCGTTGGTCACGAAGAAGGGGTTACCATGGCGCGAGTATTGGCGATTGAAACTGCGATCGAGCGAGGATCGGTGGCGTTGCTTGAACAGGACGAGGACTAATGTGAATTGGTGCACGAAGTATTTCTCCCCGATGACCAGCGCAGCGCGCAGTCGCTGGCCCCCGCCATGGCTGCGGCACTCCAAACATTGAACTGGCAACCCGATTCGATCGACTTGGTAGGGGTCGCCAACGGGCCGGGGTCATTTACGGGTCTGCGCATCGCGGTAACGGCAGCCAAGACGTTTGCCTACGTTGCCAAGGCCCGTTTGGTGGCCTGCAACACGTTGCATGTGCTAGTCGAGCAACTGCCGGAGAGTGTTATGGATGCGTGTGCCGTCATGGACGCCCGACGAAGGCAACTGTTTGCCGCACGCTTTCACCGCGCGCCCAATGGCCAATGGAACGAAGTGCAACCGTGCCGAATCATCGACCGCACTGAGCTGGCGGACCAGCTGTCGCCAGAAACCGTTTTGACCGGCCCGAAATTGGAGCGTCTTGCCACCGCTTTGCCACATATCGACCAACAGCTTCGTTCCGAACCGAAGTATTGGCTTCCTCGTGCCAGCACGGTGGGCCGGCTGGCCTGCGCCGCCGACCGTGCCGAACAATGGGACGACCCGTTCGCACTGCTACCCCGTTACTATCGCCCGAGTTATGCGGAAGAGAAACGCTAGACGGAGAAGGACTCTCAAGCCACTTCTGCCAACACCTCTTTGGCGGCTTGGACCGTGGCATCAATGTCCGCATCGGTGTGCACCGCCGAAATGAACAGTGCCTCATACTGGCTGCAGGGCATGTAGACGCCGCGGTCAAGCAACCCCCAGAAGTAACGACCATAGCGCCCCGTATCACAACGACTGGCAACGTCCCAATTTCGCACAACATCGGGGTTGAAGAACAGCGTCATCATACTGCCGACCCGTGCAATCGTGTGCGCAATCCCGGCATCCTGACAAGCCCGGTCGAGCCCAGCTTCAAGACGTGCGCCGAGCGATTCGAGGCGTTGGTAGGGAGGATTCTCTTTCAGTTGGCGCAGCGTAGCGATTCCCGCAGCTGTGGCCAGCGGATTACCACTGAGCGTCCCGGCCTGAAAAACCTCGCCTGCGGGCAGCACGTGGTCCATAATGTCGGCGCGGCCTCCGTACGCTCCGATTGGCAGACCACCTCCCACAATTTTCCCCAAAGTGGTTAAGTCAGGAGTCATCTCATGAAGCGATTGAGCACTCCCGGCGGCGACGCGAAATCCGGTCATCACTTCGTCGAAGATCAGCAGTGCACCCGCCTGCGTTGTTAGCGCGCGCAGCGCTTGCAGAAACGCCCGGTCAGGGATCACACACCCCATATTGCCGACAACCGGTTCCATGATCACACATGCAATGGATCCACCTTGCTGAGCGAATGCTGCCGTCAGTGCTTCGACATCGTTGTAGGGCAGCACGATCGTATCTTGTGAAGTACCCTGCGTTACGCCCGGCGAATTGGGAACACTCAGCGTTGCCGCAGCACTTCCGGCAGCCACTAACAGGCTATCCACATGGCCGTGATAATTGCCTGCGAATTTGATGATGCGGTCACGGCCGGTGAAGCCACGTGCCAAACGAATCGCGCTCATCGTCGCCTCGGTACCGGAATTCACCAAGCGCACTTTCTCGACCGAGGGAACCAGATCGATGATCAACTGAGCCATTTCGTTCTCGGCTTCGGTTGGTGCTCCGAAACTAGTTCCTCGCCGTGCGGCAGCGACCAATGCCGCCGTAACCGCCTCGTCTTGATGCCCTAAGATCATGGGCCCCCACGAACCGATGTAGTCGATGTACCGATTGCCGTCAACGTCGTACAAGTACGCGCCTTCGCCACGCTCGATCACAATCGGTTCGCCCCCCACGGCCCCGAAGGCGCGCGCGGGACTGTTCACTCCACCCGGCATCAGTTGCTGCGCTTGGGCGAAAATCTTGTGGCTGTTCGTATGTTGCATCGAATTCCTCTCGTGGGCAAAGCTGTTTCAGCAGAATTGCGTACCGCATTGGTGCTGTGAAGCCACCAGCAAGCCGGGGTTTCTTTCTGCGTTGCGGTAACTCAATATGTCACGCAACTCGCGGCAGGGCAAGCTTGCCCCTCGATAAACGGCGCCAAACCGCCGGACTCTGAGCCACTGGCCAGAAACTCCTCCTGATGCCAACCCCAAAAGCGACATCACCATGACGACACTGCGCCGTCAGGATGCACAAACGAATGCGCGCCCCCGATCGACTTATCACTACCAAACGTTCCACCACCACGCCGTCGCACACTGCACGCAGTGCGAACCGGCTAGCCGGTTTCCAATGGCAGCTCGATTGACGCTTCACACCATTTCGCCTCAATGGTCGTCGGGTGGGGGCATTTCCTGGACCGTCTTGACGTGCAGGCCATGCTCGTCGACTTCGATGCGCGTAACGATCACGCCCAACATCCCCTTAATCTCCTTGTCGGACGGCAAGAGCACATCGATTAGGTCCTTCGTGCGCTGCTCGTTTTTTCCGTCATCCCCTTCCAGATCTTCGTCGAAGAGGGGGCCTTCGAATTCGAGCATTTTGACAATGAGATCGCGAAGCATCACAACTTCACGTTCACCATCTTCCACCTTGAATGCTAGACTGGGGCGAGGTTTCAGCATGGTTGTTGCTTTTTGGTAGACGTCGCTACCCCGAAAAGCGGCCGCTCCATCAGGCGGACTATTGAGCGCCGAAAGAGTCGTCTCCAACACCTGTTTGCCATAGGCGAACACGAGGTTTCCGTTGCCCAGGAATAGCCCACCCTCGACGAGATCGTTCTTGTAGCGAAAACCGCTGTAGCCCTGCTCATCAGTATGCTCGGCGCCGGGCATCATCTTCACCATGGGTGCGGACGCCTGCATCAGATTCGACCAGACCGCTTCGTCTTGCAGCTGCCATACGATGGCATACCGCTCGGGCGACGGAGATTCGACCGAAACCGCGTCACTCGTCTCCATCCCGTAGTCGACGAACGTATGGCGATTCCCCAGTGAGCTGAGCAACTTCTCGATACGCATATGTGCAAAAGCGGTGACTCTGTCTTCGGTCATCGTAAAGTACTGCTGGGCCTGTTCGGGAAACGCCTGCAGGAATTCTTCTTTGATTACCGCGTAAGCCTTGCCGAGATCAAAGCTGACAACCTGATACGACAGCGCGTTAGCGGGTATCCACGAGGGTGGCTCCGAGCTGCGCGGAACCTGGTCACCCAAACGCATTAGCCCTTGACGCGGCTGAGGCGCGGCCAAGGAGAACTCGGAGTGCCACAATGCACCGTCGATCGTGGATCGGAACGCGAAAGTACCAAGCGATTCCACTCCCAACATACGGACCACTTTTTCTGGTATCTCGTTGGCACCCGCCGCGGCACGCAGCAAACGCAACAGCGCGGCAGAATCCCCAATCAGCTCCAAAGCAACCACGCCTTCAAGGTCCCATGCGCGAACCACGCCTGGATCGTTGGCGTGTTTGGCCACGAACCCACTTTCGCCTTCGCCGCCAGCATGCTCATTGAGCAACCGAGCCAGCAAATCGGCAAGTGCCTCGGAATCAGGATGCTCGGCGCGATCGTCGGAGGTCTTGAAACTGTGCACGGCCAACAAGCGTCCGTCAATCGCGGTGACCATCGCAGTGCCGAAGCGAACAACGGTCTTCCCGCTACTTATTCGCTTCTTGATCGCCGCGTCCCACGCTTCTTCTCGCGCTTTCCCAGACAGCTCGTCAAGGCCATCAGGCAATTCAAGTTCTTTGGTAAATTTCCTGCTCGTCTGCGGCAAAGTCAGTTGCATTACTTCGCAGTCGGCCAGCTGCAGATCTTCGCGAGATATGGCGTGCTCTTCGTTCTCTTGCTGTTCGATGACGCGGCCGAGGATATCGTACGCTCGGCGAGCCAGTTCGTCACCGGGTTGCAACCACGCCAGCCCAAGCGGCAGCGGTGTATCATCTTCGCCTGGCACCACAACAACCGCGTACCCACATTCTCCGGCGAAGAACTGCGGCAACTCATCGGCCGTGAGTTCAAATTCGCCAAGCCATTTGTGAAACTGCGACCACTTCTCCGGGTCTGATTCCTTCAGCCAGCTGCGCAACGCTTCCTGCCGTTGGTCACTGAAGATCACGTCGCCGAATTTTGTCTTCTGAACAAACGCATCGGCGACCGCCTGGCCATTCGGAATCCGCACGGCGACGACCGTTTCTTCGGGCAAGCAGCGCCACGTGGACATCGCGTCAGTGGATTCTTGAGACCGAACAGATAATGGCGTGAACAGGAGAATCGCCAGCAGGCATACAGGTTTACAGTAGGTCCGGTGATGGTGAAGATTCATTCTTTCTCCTTGGCCGCCTTAGGGTCGGCGACGGAATCGACTTCTTTGGTGGTGGCCTGCCCATCACGACGAAAAGGGGGCTTAAGGTATTTCACACCATTCTGGGGCTGCGTCGTATCAAACAGATAGGCGTCACGATGCTGCAGGAACTCGATTAGATCGGGGGCGGGAATACCAAAAGCGAGGCCATCGAACGAGCTATAACCAGCACAGACCACGCCGATCGCTTCACCCCGCGAGTTAAACAACGGTCCACCACTGTTGCCCGGATTGATCGAGGCATCCGTTTGGATAAAACGCAAATGCCCCATCGTACGCATAGTAGAACTAACGATCCCCTGCGTCACGGACCGTTCCAAGCCGAGTGGTGTGCCAATCGCGAAAACCAAATCCCCCACGCGCACCGTCGGTTTTTGAGCAATCACGACGTGCTCGACTTGCAACTCGGCCAATTCTTCCTTATCGAGTTGTAACAATGCCAGATCACGTAGCGGATTCAATGCCAGAATCTTGACATGGCTGAACAGCCGTTTCTCATATTGTTTACCCTTGCGATAGAAAACGGTGACTTTGATCTTCAGGCTCTTTTCCACGACGTGGTAATTGGTGATAAGGTGGCCCTTGTCACTAATAATGAACCCGCTCCCGATCCCAACTGGCGTGGTCACGGTCACAACGGCATCGCCAAACCGCCGCACCAATTCAGGTACCGAAGCCTCCTTCAGACGCCCTAACGTGTAGTAGTCCTGCGTGCGGGATTGCGTCTTCGCTTGGCCAGCAGGATCGCTGATCGAACGAACTCGCTTCATTTCGATCGTCACCACGTCGTATCCTAGATCGAGGACGACGCGGGCATCGTTCTTTTGCAATAATGTCGCGGTCACCTGCGCTCCGCCAACCAGCTTGACCGTGACCATGTCACCTGCCAGCGCAGGAGCGACAAACACTGCGTTGGTCGTGAGGCAAACGATGGGGACACATAGTGCAGCGAGCCGCGTAATCATACGGACCATGAAACTCATTCTATTTCCCGAGCAAAGTAGATAATCAAACGATTGTGACACAAAAGGGCTAAGTCCTGCCGGTGATCTCCATCCATGTCCAACGCCAAGGCGGCACGCGGCTCGTGCACCAAGTCCTCAAAGTCCTCTCCGTAGGGATAGGTTTTATCATCGAAGACAAGCCACGAGATCATCGGACGCAACGCACCGTCACGATCCGCCAATGCGGTAATACGGTGTGCAAGGTCATCGTACAGTAGCAAATCGTCGTGACCGTTGCCATCCAGATCGACCACGCCCAATCGATGACACTTCGTCTTACGCACGCCACCCGGCCGGCCGATGCGCTCATCTAACGTTTCAACCAGCTTCAGTTTCTGGGCTCGGCCTTCGCGCAGGTGGGTCACGCGGTCAGGACCTAACAGCACCATGCCTAACTCGGGGTCGTCGACTAAGGCCGTTCCCTCGGAAACCCTGATACTCGCGACAACCTGACTCAAGCCGGAAGTGGCGATCTTGATGCGATGAATAAACGGGGCGTTCTTTTGTAAAGCCCAACCACTTGCGCCATCGACGGTGACATAGTCGGCCAACTCCTGCCCCTGGGGCAACATCACCTGCTCGTGCGAATGCAGATCGTCACCAATCCATTGCAGCACGCCCTCAACCAACCGCCCTAGCCGAAATGCGTCGCCAACGGCCAACAACTTATACTCGCCAAGCGAAGCTTTCTTCAGATGGCTCGGCGAAACGACAACCGTCTTGCCGTCATGGTATTCGGCCAACTTCAAGCCCCGAGCATGCGAATCTTTGACCAACAGTTTGTCTCCGCCGATCCACAAGACTTCGTCGGCCTTGCTGCCAACGTTCTCGAACCGTAGTCGCTTGGCCTCCGAATCACCTAGGTGCCAGCGATAGAGATCCAAATGCTTGTCAACTTTTTGAACCCACCACGTGGTGGAGCCAACCGAGGCTAGTGCCAGGATCTTTTTGAGCTCGGTTTCCTTCGCGGGTTTCGCTTCCTTCGACCGAACCATCGCTTCGGGATAGGTCAGCCGTTGCGACTGCCAGCGACTCTCGAGCAATTCGGCAGCGTCCTCGGCCCAAATTAGCAACGTGCCGGGCTCGGCCGCTGGCGAGGCGAGCGCTTTTGTGCCGGAGACAGCTGGAAAGGCCTGCTCCTGCTCCCACCCCGCTTCACTCAGCACGTAGCTGAGCAAGCGAGGCCTATCGCGATCCGCGACCACGAGCGCTCGATTGGTCCCCTGTCGCATCCCACACCACACGGCCTTGGCGCCCTCACTCATGGCCAACGGGCAGCGCAATCCGAAAGGACTCACTTCCTGCGTCTCGACCGCGTAACGGCGCAAGAGCGTGCGCACCGAACCGTCCAATAACACGAGATCCGTCGACTTCACATTGCGTAACATCTGCGCGTCGTTCACGGCGCGGTCGAACAATACCGCCGCAGGCATCAAACCGCCACCGGCCAGGCCACGATACCAACGGATCGACTGGCCCGGCGTCCGAGTCTGCTCGACAAGGTCTTCGTTGCCGTCACCATCCAAATCGGCCAGCCACCAATGGTTGCGGCCACGCGATTCGCGCGGCGATAGCCACTCGGCCCGCCCTCCCGGCCGCAGTGGCAGTTGTTGGATCCCGTTGTTCAAACTGACCAGCAGATGCCGGACATCACCCTGACGACGGAGCAGCAGCGGACGCCCCTGCGAGGATACTTCACCATCCAACAAGTCAAGCTGATAACTCCGACTCCACCCCCCCGAGGCATCGCGATGATAGACCTCCACCTGATTGGGCGGAGCCGCTAGTACCACAAGTTCCGGCTTGCCGTCGGCGTCCAAGTCCTCGACGATGACATCCTTGGGAATGTGCTCCAATTGTACTTCGGTATGCTTGATTTCCGGAGCCATCGGCAAGTGATTCGGCTGGTCTTTCCTGGCCGATTCCGGCCCAGGCCGTGATGCTTTCGGCAACCAAGCGTAGACGTCCAGTCGCGACGAACGGCTGTTTACGACGATTAATTCCTGGCGACCGTCCGAATCCAAATCGGCCGAGCGAAGTAGGCGCGGCATTCCGTCCTGGCGAACGACACGTAATGACTCCCAGCCCGGAAACTCCGTCGCACTGGCCTGGCTAAGAATGCCGGTCACCAGCACGGCAACGGTCAACCATCGTACTCGCATCGAATTTATATTCCCGTACCTGTGTATCTAGAACAACAGCTTAAAGCTCAGGCCGCCGCAAATCGAAGCAACGGCCGACGCCCACCATGACACCGACTCCCGCGTCTCGACCCCGACAGCCGGCGGGACACAACATTGCCCCATCAAGACACGCCTAATGGCTCTCTATCCTACCATCGCCGCACGGCGTTTGGGAGCGACCAGTCACAGGAAACAGGGAAAACCACCGCTGCACCGCCCGAGTGACCGGAGTGTTTTCGTAACGGTACACGGAGAAGATGCCATGAACAGCACGTTCAGACGGGGAACCGCTGATGAATGCAGATAAACGCTAATGGTAAAGGCCCTCCGCCGGGCTTGTCCCGGCAGGAGGCACGACTGGTCAGCTACAAGTCCTCTCCCATTTGTCTCGTCGGCCGAATGAACATCTTCTCATAAATCGCCGCTTTGCTGAGGCCGGATCAAGACGCGGTCTGCTTTAGTATTGGCCGCGTGCCTTTCAAGCTGGACGGCATGCAAGCTGGGCAATGGTCCCTTGGGCGCCGTCACGAGTCCGTCGCGATTTGACCGCTTACGTGTTTTCTCTCCCCAACGCAACCCCGTGAGACCGATGCGCACGAGACCGATGCATACGACAACGTGCCAGAAATCGCCACACGAGAAATCGGGGCATTCGTGCTGCGGGTCCGGCCGGCAACCGGCCTCATCGCAACCACAACCACGATCAGCGACCAGCGAAGAAGCGGTGGCAAGTGAACGGTGTTGGGATTGAACCTCGCGTGGCTAGATTCTATCTTCTATCCTGTCACGTTAAGAGCGCGTAGTTTGGCTGGCCATGCCGCGCAGCACGAATCGCCACGACGCGTTGACTCGACTTACACCCTGGGGAACAGCAAAGCCTATGTTCGGATTGTTGAACATTGATAAGCCGTGTGACGTCACATCGCGCGACGTCGTGAATCACGTGCAGCGTCTCACGCGCCCGCATAAAGTGGGCCATGCCGGCACATTGGACCCGCTGGCAACCGGCGTGTTGGTCGTCTGCCTGGGGCAGGCCACGCGGCTCAACGAGTTCGTCCAACACCTGCCCAAACACTACACCGGGACGTTTTTGTTGGGTCGGCGGAGCGACACAGAAGATACGGAAGGTGAAGTTGTCGAACTGGCCGACGCGCCACAACCGGACCAAAACACGATTGACCAGACGCTGGCCCAGTTTCGCGGTACTATTGAACAGCGACCACCCGCGTTTTCAGCATTGAAGGTGAAGGGGCAACGTGCCTATTCGTTAGCACGACGCGGCAAGGAAGTGATGCTCACACCACGCCCAGTGACCATCCACGCCTTGCACTTGGTTCGCTACGACTATCCCGAATTGGTCCTGGACGTGGTCTGCAGCTCGGGCACGTACATCCGTTCGTTGGGGCGCGACATTGGTGAAGCTCTAGGCAGCTGCGCGGTGATGTCGGCACTGCGCCGCACGGCGATCGGTCCATTTACGTTGGATCAATCATGTGCGATGGACGAGGTAACCGCCAAAACGTTAGCAGGACACATGCTCCCAGCCACTCTGGCCGTCGAACATCTTGCGCGCGTTGAAGTAAACGCCAAGGAGATTGAAGAGTTGCGGCATGGCCGGTTCATTGCTGGCACCATTCCAGACGTTGCGACGACCTGCGGAGTGTCCAAGTGTGAAACGGAACTTGCCGCCGCCGTCGACGCACATGGCAATCTAGTTGCCCTCCTGTCAGCGGCACCCAAAGGAGGGCTCAAACCGCATCGGGTCTTCCCGCCTGCGCCGTTGACCGGATCCTGACGACCTCGGAGAGCTTGAGTGGAGAGGCACCACGCTTTCGCAGGGTCGCAGTGGCACACACGTCCCGGTGGAAACCAATTCGCGGTTCGCACTGCGTGCCCGAAGCGGCGGTGTGCTAGATGCGTGTTCGGTGGGACTAGATTAATCGGAATGGTGAGTTCCAAGGCGCGTAGCGTGCCACTCATTCTGTACGTTTCCTAACGGCAGACACCCCAGCAAAGTCGCAAATCGACGCGAACACGCAAACACCAAGTTGAGCAGTGTGAAGCGTCAATCGAGCTACCATTGGGGAGTCGCCAGACGCTTCGCACTGCGTGCAGTTGCTGGCGGCGTGCTGGTTACACGTTTGGCAGTGCCCAATCGATTGGGATGGGGAACGCGTTCGCGCATGCAGTGGCACACACGAACGCCGCGCGCCGCATTTCGTTTGGCGCCAGTGCGCGGCCCAAACTCGCTGGTGGCCGAAGTGTCCGCGCATCGCGGT
>JAJRVM010000048.1 GCA_024277285.1 Planctomycetota bacterium | reverse complement strand
GATTTGACCGGCTCTGTCCGGCTTTTTTGCCCTTCCAAGAGAACCACCAAGACGCCAACTTCGACGGCACGGCCCTAAAGGGCAAGAAACATCGTGGGCAGAAAGAGCGCCGGACCGCCAGAATCCCTTCTTCTTTGCCCCTAATCTTCTTTGCCCTCTCAAGAGAACCACCAAGAAGCCAACTTCGACGGCACGGCCCTAAAGGGCAAGAAACATCGTGGGCAGAAAGAGCGCCGGACCGCCAGAATCCCTTCTTTATGCCACCCGGCGTCGAGGGCATCGCCCGCCCGCACCGGCCGCCTAAGTGTGGCTTGGCCGAGGCCCGATGGACTCTCGCCGCTCAATTGCAGGCCTGTCAATCTCGCGCTGGTTCCGGACTTGCTTGCCTCATGTATCCGATCATGGTCAAACTGGCAGCAATGGGGGGGACGGTGGGGGTAATGTCTTTCGTCGAGTGCGACGAAGCGACGGTAAGCTCTGTGCAGCAACCAGCTTGTGGGCAAATACGCAGCACCGCTCAGGCGTGGCGCAGAGCTTGCTGGTTCGCTTAGGCCGCGTTGAAACGCCGCACGGCCACCGCGCTGGCCTGCCCCAAGGGGGTCACATTGATGTTCACAAATGACTCACCCGGAGGGGTGTTGGACGCGGTCACGACGTTAATGGGGCAGTCGGGATCCGTAGTGGTATGGTTCAACACGGGAAAGAGATTCCCGTGTTGAATCGCAAGCAGACTGGCAATCAATTCGATAACGCCGCAACCGGCACCGGAATTCCCGAGGTAGCTCTTGGCTGCCGTCACGGGGATTGGGTCGTGGCGTTTGCCGAAAACTTCAGCAATGGCCTGTGCTTCTTCCGCGTCACCGCGGCAAGTCGAAACACCATGGGCATGGATGTGCCCGACGTCCTCGGGGGCAAGCTGAGAGTTTTGCAAAGTCTGTCGCATGGCAATCGCACAAGCTTGCTGCAGGTTGCCTACTCCGCGAACATCCATGACGGCGGACGATCCCGAGCCGACCACTTCGCCCAGGATGGCTGCCCCTCGCGCCAACGCTGAATCGAGCGATTCCAGGACGATCGCACCAGCTCCTTCGCCGAGCACCATACCGCAGCGGTTCTTGTCAAATGGCTTGCAAGCTTTGGCTGGGTCGTCTCCGGTTGCGGCGATTTCTTCCTGCAATACGACGTGCAGCGAGCGGATCGGATGGACGCGCGTGCCGGTAGCTCCGGCGATCATTGTGTCGGCGCTGCCGCGCGCGATCAAATGCGTGGCTTCACCGATGGCCGAATTGGCCGACGCTTCGCGCATGGTCAGCGAATTGCTTGGACCGCGCAGGTCGTTGTAGATCGCGATATGGCTCGCCGGCATGTTCGGCAGGTACTTGAGTAGCCAAAGTGGAGTGATTTTCGGGATCCCCTGGTCCGCCCACTGGTCGTAGTCAAACTGTTTCTCTGCATCTCGACAGCTCGCCATCGCATCAATGAACTCGTCGGGTCCGGACAGGATATAGTCGCTGCCAAAAAGCACGCCGGTTCGTTCAACATCGTAATCTCCGATTTTGAGACCGGCGTCGTTCAGCGCGCGTTGAGCTGCCGCCACGCCCATCTGGATCTCGCGGCACATCACTTTAATGCCCTTGCGAATGGACCGTTTTTGGGTCTTTTCGAGCGTGCCGAAATCGTCGATATGGCCGGTGAAATCGCGTGCTTCCGCAGCCCATGGCATGGCCAGAAGCTTGGCGGGCAGGTCTTCCAGTGCGCGAACGCCCGAGGTGCCGGAGTTCAGCGCATTCCAAAATGACTCGGGCGTGTTGCCAAGTGGGCTGATCAGACCAAGGCCCGTAATTACGACGCGGCGTTGCGTATTTGTGGACATGCGACAGTTTTGCTGAGTGTGGTTTTGTTGAACGTGGTGTGTTCTTGGAGTCGTGGCTGCGTGTCATGTTTCTCCCCCCGCGTGCGGGGAGTGTGGCTTGCAGGGAGCCGTCAATTGTAAAGACCGGTCCAATGGAAGTCGAGGCGAGCGGTGTTGGTGGGGCGGCGACAGCCTGGGTGATTTAATACCGCGCGCCTGGCGCGACGGCTTGGCCGCCGACTGCGTTGGTCGGCTGCGTGACCAACGCCTGGCTTGCTTTGCCGCGGCTTTCGACGAATACCAGTGCGTTGGCGCGTCCGCCACCGGCTGCGAAGGGGTTCGGAATACCAAATGTCGTGGGGCGTTCCGGGCCGGGCGAGGCGATCAAGCCGGCGCTGATCAGCAGGATCTGGTTGGTGGGCCAACGAAAACGCTCGTGTAGCCGCCAGCTGACCAGTTGCGGGACCTGAATCTCGGCACGCTGCATCTGGCCGTTGAAGCCGGGCAAGCTGATGCCGACTGAGACCAGTTTTTCCACCTGGTCCACTGAACAACGCAGCACTGTGTCGATCGTGCGTTCGTCTTGAGACAGTAGTGGGCTGATCTTCAGTGTGAAGCCCTCTTGCAATTGGACACGTTCCGCGTCGTAGCCCACCACGCGGTTGCCCTGGAATCTTGGGCGATAGGCACGAACATAGTTCTTGGGGCGTTGTTGGTTGATCGTTTGCGTCTGGCCGTTGATGAAAACCAAATCCGGTGCACTGTATTCGCGAAAGTCGGTGCGGCGGCGCAGATCGGCCAAGATCAACGCCGCGTCTTCCTTCGATATCAACCAAGCCTCGGCGCCAGGTGTCTGGACCGAGATGGGCCGCATGCGGTTCAAGTAGTTGGTGCGCCAGGCAGGACTGTTGACGGCCACCACGCGCAAACTCAAAGCGTGTGGGGCCTGCGTGCCATTAACGAATCGCCCGACCACATCGGCGACGATACGTTGCATCTCCGGCGTATGGTAAACACTCAGCGTCTTGCTGTCCGCGCTCAGCAGGCCCAACGGCGAAGTGAACCAGATTTCGGTCCCCGTTTCGCGCAGAATCCAATCGATGATCGCCTGCTGAGGGTTGTCCACGCCCTTGACTCGCGACGTATAGGCGCTGATGTCGTACTGCTGCCAGACTTGGCCCTGATCGTTGGGCAACATGTCCTTGCCGCCCGAGCGAACGGGAACCGCCGCCTCGGCAGGCTTCACTTTGTGAGCGTCCAGGGACGAGGTCGCCGATCCTGGGGTCGCCGATCCTGGGGCTGGCGAGGAAAGGCTGGCGGTGGCTCGAGACTGGCCAACGTTCGGCGCATGCCAACTGCTGTCCGCCACCGACCCGCCGGCTGCGGTCGACCGTGGTGGCGCCACGCCCGGCAGGGCTGGGTTTGCGACAGCTGGATTAGGCACAGCTGGATTCGGTACTGCGGGGCGGGGGGGCGCAGTGGCTGGTGCCGCTGCTGGTGGGACGGTCGAGGGAGACGCCGGGGTGCTCGCGGCGGTCGCCGTGCCCGTTGCTGGCGCCGTGGAAGTAGGGAACGTGGCGCCCGAACCGGTCGTGCCATAAGTGGATGCGGGCGGCTGTATTCCCGAGGCGGGTGGGGACGTTGCCGGAGTTTGTGCTTGCAGCTGGAACGCGAAGACCAGTAACATCGCAATGCTGGCAGCGGCTTGGGCTTTCACGATCTGCCTCCCTGTAAATCGTCTTGTTTCTCAATATGGGGTCGTTGTCGGCTACGCTGGTCGGTCTGATTCCACAACGGGATGCCGAGTACCGCGATCACCCTCCAGGTCGTCGCAGCGCGCAACACGACGCGGGAGTATAGGGAAAACCCCGGCGTGGGAACAAGAGAAGATTTCCGCGGATTGCTAGTTCTGTTGGGGGGGGGTGTAGTGGCCTGGTGCGCCTTGGGCGGCTGGAACGTCAGGAGCAGGAGTGGGGTGTTGAGAATGGGGTCTGGAGAGTCGCAAGACGGTTCGCACTGCGTGCAGTTGCTGGCGGCGTGTTGGTTATGCGTTTGGCAGTGATAAGTCGATTGAGATGGGGAATGCGTTTGCGCGCGTCCGTGCCACTGCTCATTCCGTACGTCCTCCAGTATCAGATCCCCCAACAAAGCGCAAGTCGATGCCACCACGAAAACGCCAAGTTGAGCAGTGTGAAGCGGCGCTCGACCTGCCATTGGAAAGCGGTTCGCCGGTTCGCACTGCGTGCAGTTGCTGGCGGCGTGTTGGTTATGCGTTTGGCAGTGCGAGATCGATCGGGATTGCGGATGCGTTCGAGCATGCAGTGGCACGATCATTCCGTACGTGTTCTAGGGAAAACGACGCCTGCCTCCGTTCTGCAAATCGATGTCACCGATGTGGCGGCGCGCACGAGCGATTGGGTCACGGCGAAAGGCGGATTCGATACGTCGTTGGCTGCTATCTACTCGATCTTCTGGAAAGCGGAAAACGACGATCGGGTAACCGCACTAGCCGAGTTCGCCACGGCGCTGGGCACCCCGGACGTCGTCCAACTCCAGACACGTTGGAATAGCCACAGTCGCTCGGCCTGGCACCGGCATCTTACAGGTAGCGGTTGATCAGATTCTCAAGCATTTCTTGCCGGCCGCTCGTGTTGGGCGTGATGTCGCCTTTGTCGAGCATATAGGTTTCCAGCGATTTGAAATCGGCCTTGCCGCTTTCGATCTCGGCGCCGATGCCACTGTCCCAGCTGGCGTAGCGTTGCTTGAGCAACGATTCGAGTTCGCCCTCGGCGCGGATTGCGGCGGCAATCTTCAAGCCTTTGGCAAACGCGTCCATACCGCCGATATGTGCGTGGAACAGGTCGATGGGCTCGAAACTCTCGCGCCGCACTTTGGCATCGAAGTTCACACCACCCGGGACGATACCGCCGTACTTTAAGATCACCAGCATGCACTGCGTGGTCAGGTAGAAGTCGGTCGGGAACTGGTCGGTATCCCAGCCCAGCAACATGTCGCCCGTGTTGGCATCGATCGAACCGAGTGCGCCCTGCATGCCGGCGTACTCCAGTTCATGCATCATCGTGTGCCCGGCCAGCGTTGCGTGGTTCGTTTCGATGTTCAGCTTGAAGGAATCCATCAAGTCGTAGGCGCGCAGGTAGTTGATACAGGCGGCCGCATCCGAATCGTATTGATGTTTGGTCGGTTCTTTCGGTTTGGGCTCGATTAGGAACTGGCCGGTAAAGCCGATTTCCTTGGCGTAGTCGACCGCCATGTGCATGAAGGCGGCCATATGATCCATCTCACGCTTCATGTCGGTGTTGTACAGGTTTTGATACCCCTCGCGGCCACCCCAGAAAACGTAGTTCGTGCCGCCCAGTTCCTTCGTCACTTCCAGGCATTTTTTCACTTGTGCGGCGGCATAGGCGAACGCATCGGCGTTGCAGCTCGTCGAAGCGCCGTGCATGAAACGAGGGTTGCTGAACAGGTTGGCCGTTCCCCACAGCAACTGGATACCGGTCCGCTCCTGTTCGTCCTTGAGCACCTTGGCCACGGCATCCAGGTTCTTGTCGGTTTGCGCCAGCGAGTCGCCTTCGGGTGCTACGTCGCGGTCGTGGAACGCATAGTAGGGTGCGCCGAGTTTCTCGATAAACTCAAAGGCTGCGCGCGCCCGGTTGCACGCATTTTCGACCGATTCGCTGCCATCGTCCCAGGGACGCAGCATCGTGCCTGGCCCGAACGGATCGGCGCCGGTTCCGCGGAACGTGTGCCAGTAGACCACGCTGAACCGCATATGGTCCTTCATCGACTTGCCTTCAACTAGCTCGTTTTCGTCATACCAGCGGAAAGCGAGCGGGTTTTTCGAATCGGGCCCCTCGTATTGGATCTTGCTGACTTCGGGAAACGCGGACATGAGCAAGGTTCTTTCTATGTCAAAACTCTCGTAATGGATACGGGGAAACGGCGCAGCCGTGCCGAATATCGTGCCATATTCGCCGCTCCTTGGCAAGAAGTCTGGCACGGCTGGCCGTGTCGTGTCGCGTTACAAGTCACCGTTCCAATTGCGAGGGGGCGGGGACCATGTTCTTGCGATGCGCGGCCGCCTCTTCCAAGATCTCGCTTACGACGTCCGGGTGCTGCTTGGCCACATCGTACTTTTCGGACGGATCGTGTTCCAGGTTAAACAACAGTGGCACTTTGTGTTCGGTCCGGTCGTTCTTGTATCCGGACTGCGTAATGAAGTGCAGCTTCCATGGTCCTTTGCGTACCGCCATCAGGTGATAGCCGCGGTAGTAGAACAGCAGCTTCCGGTTGCTTGGTCCTGTGCCCAGCAGCATGGCCGTCATGTCATAGCTGTCCATAACACGATCCTCGGGCATGTCCAGCTTCAACAGCCCGTGCATGGTGGCAAAGATGTCCATGGTACTCGCCAGGCCCATGCCGACGCTGCGCGGTGCGATATGGCCGGGCCACCACGCCACGGTCGGCTCGCGCATGCCACCTTCCCAGGTGCTTCCTTTGCCATCCTTGAGCAGTCCGGCCGATCCACCTTGTTCATTGAAGATCAGCCATGGGCCATTATCACTGGTGAAAAAGACGAGCGTTTTTTGTTGCAAGTTCAGCTTGCGGACGGTGTCGAGCACTTGCCCGACGCTCCAGTCGATCTCTTCGATTACATCGCCGAACAGTCCACGCCGACTCTTGTCGACGAAATCCGCCGAGCGGAAAAGTGGCACGTGTGGCATGGAATGAGGCAAGTAAAGGAAAAAGGGTTGATCCTTGTTCTGTTGAATGAATCGCACCGCCTCCTGTGTGTAACGCTTCGTAATGGTCGTCTGGTCGGCCGGTCGTTCGATGATCTTTTCATCGCGCATCAATGGCGCGTTCCAGTATTCGATCTTCGGGGCCAGGAACGCGGCGCGGCCCTTGGGCGCTTTCTTGCCGTCGCGGTCCATGTCGTTGGAGTAGGGGATCCCGAAATAGCTATCGAATCCATGTCGAGTCGGCAGGTACTGCGGCAAGTGTCCCAGATGCCATTTGCCGACGCACGCGGTCGCGTAACCTTGCTGTTGCAACACTTCAGCCAACGTGATTTCATTGGCTTGCAGGCCACCTTTCGAGTTGGGAAACAACACGCGCCGCGTGTTGCTGCACATCCCGGTCCGTTGTGGCAGGCGTCCCGTGTTCAACGCCGCGCGGCTCGGCGTGCAAACCGGTGCCGCCGAGTAGAACTGGGTCAACTTCATCCCCTCGGCCGCCATGCGATCCAGGTTCGGCGTGTGGATTGTGGGATGGCCGAAGCAGCCAAGGTCGCCATAGCCAAGATCGTCCGCGAAGATGACGATCAAGTTCGGTTTGAGTTGGGCACCGTCCGGATGAGCTTGCGCGCGGGCCAGCGCTGGGGCAGCCGTCAAGATAAGGATGGACAATCCAATGGCAGTTAACCCAAAGATGCCCGATCCAGCGAAGTGGCTGGGGCCGTTGGCGGTGCCTGGCAGGCGTTGTGACATGGCGTTACTCGCTCTTGAAAGAGTGATTGGAGGAAAGTGGCTCGGGGAGCTTTACGATCCGGGACGTCCGACAAAGAACGATGCGTCCCAAAAACACTGGAACTCGATGATGACTGTGACCAACTTACCCTGATTGAGAGGCGAATTCCAGTTGCCTCCGCGCTCGACTCTCAGCTCGTCTTGCGGTGGATGATTCGATCGCCCAACGCGGGCCAAAGCTGGAGGATGGCGGCCAGAAGGCGGGCTTTGCCCGGCAGAACGAGTTCGGGCTTGCGGTGTTCACAGGCGTGCAGCAACCGTTTGGCCAAGTAGTCAGGGTCGATCCGCTTGATACGTACTCCACCGCCCGGTTGTTGGGCGGTGGCGGGCAGGTCCTTGGCCTGGTCGCTATAGCGGTTGCCGCCGTCATCGCGCGCGATCGGCCCGGGGCAGACCAACAGCACGTGGACGCCTTGCGGGCCCAATTCGAGTCGCAGTTGGTGTGAGTAGGCGGCGACCGCGAATTTGCTGACCGGATAGGCACCCAGGTAGGGCGATGCCATCTTGGCGGCGAGCGACCCGATGTTGACCAGATGTCCCCTCGATTTCAGCAGACGCGGCGCCGCACCTCGCGTGCAACGCACGGTCCCGAAAAAGTTCAGGTCCAGGAACGACTGGAACGTCTCGGGTGTCGTGTCCAGCACTTTGCCGCGCCCCGATCGGCCGGCACAATTGACTAGGCCATCGAGCTTTCCGAACTGGTCATCGACGGCAACGAACAGTTGGTTCACCGACCCCTGGTTCGTGATGTCGGTGACCACGCCATGTACACGTGTACCATGTTTGGCCAGTTGTTCCGCCGCCTGTGCCAGCGCCTGTTCGTCGCGATCGGCCAGAATCAAATGGGCGCCGGCTGCGGCAAAGTGTTTCGCTAGCCGATGCCCCAGCCCGGCCGCGCCGCCGGTGATCAATACAACTTTGTCTTGCCAATACGCCATGGATTACCTTTGTTTTATCGTCGACCGCGCGTGTTGTGTTGCGTTCGATTCAAGCAAGACACCATGTTAAGGGGGAGTGGGGGAGTGGGGGAGTGGGGAGTGGGGAGTGGGGAGTGGGGAGGGGGGAGGGGGAGAGGGGGAGAGTGGGAGAGTGGGAGAGTGGGAGAGTGGGAGAGTGGGAGAGTGGGAGAGTGGGAGAGTGGGAGAGTGGGAGAGTGGGAGAGTTTTAG
>JAJRVM010000047.1 GCA_024277285.1 Planctomycetota bacterium | reverse complement strand
TTTGCCTCGATTCCCATCGATCGCACTCCTGTTGCCGGCAGGTCCTATGACCGAGAAAGGAGAATGAACGGACGCACTACCTATCCGAGCATACGATCTTGCCGGTCGTTGATCCACCTCTCTCCTCAAAAAAACGGACCTTTTGGTCATAAGTGACACCATCGCCGTCGGCGGCGGACGCTCGCCGCCGGACCTGCTTCTTATGATCGGCTTGCGACTGCATCGTAAGGTTGTTGAGAGAGGTTGTCGGGCCAATAAAGGCGGGGCACAGGCGAAGGGAAAGCTCGCGTGCCGGCTAACGTAGCCACGCGAATATGGCGGCGGTAACGAGTCCGTAGATCACGCCGTCAAACAGGAACTTCAATGAAGTGATCCAGTTTTGGCCTTTCCAAATCGAATCGTGAAAATGCCCGAGGCCATAACTCAAGATCGCAACCGCGTTGGTTAATCTGAAAACGGAAATCCACGACGCGTCGGGCGCTACGCCTAGCGATGCGACATAGGTCACAAAGAAACTGCATTGCGGATCTCCAGAAAATGAAAGAACAAGCAACCGACGTGATGGCGGAGCATGGCAGTCGCCCCGATTTTATAGACGCGATGCTGGTTGGGACAAGCCATTCTGCCCGAAAACGCCTGGCGAAACGCTCGTTGACGTTTCGGCAATGGGATTCTGGGCGCCAACGTCCGTGGCGTCCAGACGTAATGGGGCATGTCGCAAGCAGGTCCGAAGTGTGTAGGATAGGAGTTCTGACCGGGATCCTGTCCGTCTTCTTGCAGGCTCCGCAACGCCATACCAGATTGAGTTTTGATGGATCGGGCCAAAATATTAGGTAAAGGGAGCATTTCGTCCCTCTTGCTGAAATTCTCCACGCCAGCAATCGTGGGGATGTTGGCGCAGGCGCTCTACAATGTCGTGGACCGAATATTTGTGGGACAGGCGGTCGGGGCGTTGGGGATCACCGGTACCACCGTAGCCTTTCCCTACATGATGATGGTAATGGCCTTCAGCAGCCTGTTCGGTTTCGGTGCCGCCGCACTGGTGTCGATTCGATTGGGTGAGGACCGTCGCGAAGATGCCGAACACGTCCTAGGGAATTCTGTTGTCTTGCTGGTGTTGCTGTCGATCGCAATCACGATCGCTGGCACACTTCTGCTGGATCCCATGTTGCAACTGGTCGGCGCTGGCCCACGCAGTTTGCCGTATGCGCGTGATTATCTGCGGATCATCGTATTCGGTTCGGCCTTTCAAGTGATCGGCTTCGGGCTTAATGCAGTGATCCGTGGCGAAGGGAATCCACGTGTGGCCATGGTCACCATGTTGATTGGCGCGGCACTTAATTCCGTCCTCGATCCGATCTTTCTATTCGGGTTTGGCTGGGGGATGCAAGGTGCGGCTGCGGCAACTGTCATTTCACAAGCTGTCTCGGCCGCGTGGGTCGTAGTGTACTTCGTCAGAGGTCGAAGCTTGTTGAAGATTCGCGTGCGCAACCTCCCTTTGCAACGCACGATCTGCCTCGCAATTGTCGCCGTTGGCTCGCCCATGTTCGCAATGCAGATGGCGGCGAGCGTGATGAATGCGATCTTGAACAACCAATTGAAGATCTATGGTGGTGATCTGGCGATCTCGGTCATTGGCATCATTCACGCCGTGGCACTGTTTATCGCCATGCCGATTTTCGGTCTGACTCAAGGTGCGCAACCGATTATCGGGTATAACTATGGCTGTGGGCAGTATGATCGTGTGAAGAAGACATTGCAGCTGGCGATACTGTGCGCGACAATCATTTGCGTTGTGGGATTCATTGTCGTTATGATATTCCCCGCGCAGGCGATTGGGCTCTTCAATCGCGATGATCCAGAACTGATGCGGTTGGGTACGCACGCAATTCGGATCTGTCTGTGCATGTTCCCGATTATCGGTTTTCAGATCGTCAGTGCCAACTACTTCCAAGCCGTCGGGAAACCAAAGCATGCGTTGCTGCTGGGACTCTCCCGGCAAGTTCTGTTGCTGATCCCCGCGATCCTCATTCTACCGCACTTCTTCGGGCTCGATGGCGTGTGGTACGCGATTCCTACGGCCGATGTCTGTTCGTCGGTTGTTACCGGGATCTGGCTGTTCGTCGAGTTGAGGCACCTGCGCGATCGGCATATCGAGTCGACTCAATAGCGACCTGTGTGACGCGTGGTTTTGTTCGGTATTGGCCTTGCTTGGTGGTCGTATCGCGAAAGGGCCTAAGAACGGGGTGCGGGTGGAGTGCGCGCAATGGTCCAGCACGAAGAGTGTGGCTGCATGCCGATATGCGGATAATAGCTCTCCGCCTGAGGGGCGGATAACAAGATCAGCGTTGTATGCAGGCCCGCCGCCGCGTGCGTCCGACGTACCAGTTCCTGGCCGATTCCGCGACGCTGAAACGCTGTGTCGACCGCGATGTCGGATAGATAAGTGCAGTAACTGAAGTCGGTGATCGCTCGAGAGATTCCCACCAAGTTGTCCTCCGTGCGCGCAGTGATCAGCACGTCAGCGTTGGCAAGCATGTCCCGCAATGTATCAACTTCGTTGACGGGGCGCCGGGATGCCAGTGTTGAACGCCGCAGAATGCTCAGGAAATCCGCGACCGATATTGCTGGTTCAGATTGATAGGAGATGTTCATTCTTTTTGAGTCAAAACGTTATCAGTCGGAGCATGGAACAAAACTAACGGCTCGCTGCGCTATCCCAGCCAGAACAAGGCCCGTGATCTCAACAGGTTCCGTCACGCTTTAGGAACAGCGTCTTATCCGGAACATTGTAGCAGACGACATGCGATTGCTGTTGGGAGCTTGCCCGAGAGAGTCCTGCGCGCCCAACATCGCGGAATACGACGCTGTTCGCGGGATCGCCGATCCATCTGCGGAGCGGGCAGAGATCCATCGGCTGATTCCGGAAGACTTGAGTGCGAGTGGCGCGGCGGTTACGAATGGGTGAGCGCAAGGCAGACAAAACATTCGCGCGCAAACTGCCGCTTGGCCGTTCTCGTTTGATATACTGTTTGAAGGAGTACAGTCCGGTCCTTGTGTTGAAGGGTGGCGAACGTGAGGTTGTTTTTTCGTGTGACGGTCGGTGGAGTGATTCTGATTGGTGTCTTGCTTGTTGGCTGCCGCCGCGAACACGGATTGCAGCACGTTGCAACTGCTGATGCTGACAGTGCCGATGCTGGCCGTGTTGATGCTGACAGGCGATCAGCCGATGTGGCGAAAGGAAAGGTCGCTTCGTCCGCCGTGCTTACCGATCGGCAAGAAGCGGCGTTGCAGGGAATCGAGGCTGCTGGCGGTGTGGTCGAGCTAGATGCGGCTGGTTTACCCTTGCTGATTGACTTGGCGAGTGGCCGGGTGTCTGCCGATGATGAGGTGATTCGGGAGTTGGCCGAGTTTCCCGAGCTTCTTCAATTACGATTGGCGGTTGCGAATGCAGCGCCGGAGTCGTTCGGCGCGTTGGAGTCGCTTCATCAGCTCACTACGCTGTACTTGCAAGACGCGTCCCTTGCGGATCAGAATCTGACGACGATTCTGGCGGCCATGCCTGCTTTGCGGCGTTTGACGTTAGTGCGTCTGAGCGGCATTTCAACGGCGATCTTACCGGCGTTGAGACAGTGTGAGCATGTTGAGGCGTTGGCCTTAATCGAGATGGACGGTGTGTCTGCTGTGATGCTTGCGGGATTGAACGGCATGCCGTCGCTGCGCATGCTCGATGTGCGTGGCTGTGGTTCGCTGGCGAGCGGTGACTTTGGCGAACTGCTGCGATTGAGTGAATTAGTCGATCTGAAGTTAGGTGGGCCGGCGGTTGACGATGGCGTACTGAGTATGATCACGCGGCATCCTCGTATTTTCCGGCTGGCGATTGATAATGCTGAGGTATCGAGCGGTTGTTTCGAGTGTCTCGCCGCTGACTCTGGTTTTGCTGGTAGGTTACGTTCACTCACGTTCACTGGCTGTTTCGGTGTTTCCGACGAGACGTTGTTGGCGTTGCCCAGGTTCCAGCATCTGGAGTCATTGACACTGCGAAATATCTTTGTGACTGGTTCGTTCATGACGCAGCTCCGCGGCACGGCAACAGGTTCACCGGTGGCGATGCCTCCTCTGAAGACGTTGATCGTGACCAATGGTTTCTTGACCGACCAGGCAATTGAACACTTGCCTGAGCTTTTTCCGCGTCTTCGGCGGCTTGATTTGCGCGGGAATGCTGGTATCACGGATGAATCACTGGACGTGTTTCGCCGATGGGCGGATCTGAAGGAGCTTTGCCTGAAAGAGACGGGAGTGACTGATCCGAGTTCGGTACGGGCAAAGCAATGATGGAAGAGAAAGGAGCGAGAGTGCCAAAGCTAGGGGGTATAGCTGGCAGGCGTGGTCGTTGGCCACTGTCCCGTAAGTGAATGAACCGCTTGCCAAAACGGTGTGCTGGTGGGCGAGTTGTATTGTTCTTTCAACGTATCAACAGATCGTGAGTGAGTAACCGAACTGGCTCGACCCTTGCAAATGTTCGGCCATAGCACGGCTCATCCCTATTGAGTTTCGCGTTTCTGAAGTGAGAGGAAGTGTTTTATGGCAAGCAGTGAAATGGCGGCGAAGAAAACGACGCGTCGCGAATTTGTTCGGAGTACGCTTGCGGTTGGTGCGGCGGTGACGAGTTCGGCAGTGGCCGCTCCGATGGTATTGAGCCAGGAGGCGAAAGGCGCGAATGATCGGATTGGTATCGGTTTTATCGGTACCGGTGGACGGTGCGGCGCGCACATGAAGATCGTTAACCAGTTCAAGGAGCAGGGAATAGCACAGCCAGTGGCTGTCTGCGATGTGTATCGACCGCGATTGGAAGCCGCGTCGAAAGCGACTGGCGGAACCACAATGTATATGGAGCACGAAGCGTTACTGAAAGACCCTGCCGTTGATGTGGTCTGTATCGCGACGCCAGATCGGTTGCATGCGCCACAGACAATGGACGCGCTGAAGGCGGGCAAGGACGTTTACTGCGAAAAACCGCTGACGCACTGGAGTCAGTTTGAAGCGGCGAAAGAGATTGAAGCGATTGCGAAAGATACGGGCAAACTGGTCCAGGTTGGCACGCAGTATATGGCTGACGATAACTATCCGAAGATAATCGAGATGATTCGAGATGGTGTCATTGGTAAGCCTGTTCATGCGGAGTGTAGCTATTTTCGGCGTGGGGATTGGGGTGAACGGATGCCGATCCCTGATGCTAACGCGAGGCCTGGGAAAGACTTGAACTGGCGGCGGTTCTTGGGCGACGCTCCCGTTGTCGATTTTTCCGTCTCTCGATTCTTTCAATGGCGAATGTACTGGGACTATGCGGGAGGGCCGGCGACGGACTTACTCGTCCATATTTTCACTCCCGTGTTTTGTATTCTTGAACTCGATTTCCCGCAACGGGTGATGGGTGGTGGCGGCACGTTTCAGTACAACCGAGAGGTCCCGGATCAGTGCAATATTATTGCGGACTACGCTGATGGACCGAGTGTGGTGATGACTAGTTCGCTGTCCAACCATGTGCCTGCCGATACGGTGATTCGTGGCACGGATGGCGTGATCAAGTGGGCGATGTTGGCGGGCGGAAAAGACTATGGCATTCGTATTGTGCCGTTTGCCAAAGGAGCAAAGGAGATTCGCATTCCTTGGAAAGGCCAAGGTGATACCAGCAAGCTCTGGGCGGATTTGTTAGATTGTGTGAAGACGCGGCAACAACCGAAATGCAATATCGGTATGGCGGTGCGCGTACAGGCGCCGCTGTCGATGGGGATCCTTGCTCATCGAGAAAGCAAGGTTGCACAGTTTAATTTCGACAAGCAAGCGATTGAGATGTGACTTGCAGGAGGAAAAATAGGATGGCTAAGATTGCCTTGGGTGTGAATATGGAGTTCGTGCGGCACGAAGACAAGTGCTTTGAATGGGGTGTCGAAAAGGCGGCTGAGTTTGGTTATGCGTATGTTGAGCCGATGGTTCATTGGGGTCGCGAGTTGCTGAGCGAAGCAGGCTATTTTCACAGTGTGTCGATGCTCGATGATCCTTACCGCATCCGCGATGCGTGTGCCAACGCAGGGATCGGCATCTCAGCACTTTCAACGCATACGCCACTTTGCAAGCCTGAGATCAGCACCGAGTATTTGAAGCAGGCGGTCCGCTTTGCGGCGGAAATCGGTACTTCGATCGTCACGACGGACGAAGGGCCCAAGCCGTTGTGGACGACCGAAGATGAAGACCATGTCCTGATGCGCTATGCGCTGATGGAGGCAGCGAAAGTCGCTCAGCCTCGCGGTATCGTGATTGGCCTTGAACCGCACCAGCAATACACGAAGTCACCTGATGGGCTGGATCGAGTCTATAGTCTAGTTGACTCACCTTCCATCGGGATCAACTTCGACACAGGCAACAGCTATCTGTGTGGCTTTGATCCGTATGAGTGGCTTGAGCGAGTGAAGGACCGGTTGATTCACCTGCATGCCAAGGATATCTCGGACGCCCAATCGGAAAATGAACGCGGCAAAGTGACCGGGACTCCGGTCGGCTGCGCTTGTGGTGATGGTGTGATCGATTGGGCTCGTGTCATCGAGATTTGCAAGGCCGTCGATCAAGACGAGGTTGTCTTTAGTGTTGAATGCGGAACCGTCGAGCAGGCGAAGCGCAGCATTGAACACCTGAGTGCCTTGCTGTAGCTCCTGTCGATCCCTCCGGCGAACGGTGCGGTCGTTCGCCGAAAGAATACGGAACGCTCGAAACCGCGATGTCAACGACTCTCACCTACTTATACGAAGCTCTTTTCCCAAGATGGAGTAACACATATGGCTCGCAGCAATCGTTACAATCGCCGCCAGGTCCTCAAGGGATTCGTTGCTACTGCCGCCGCCGCGACGTGGGTTGTTCCGGGCCGCGCTCTGGGAATGGACGGTAAAGCGCCGGCCAGCGAGCGCATTTCAGTCGGGCACATTGGCGTCGGCAATCGAGGATCGAGTCTCTTTCGCTCGTTTCTCCCGTTGGCCGAATGCCAAGTGGTGGCGGTGGCTGATTGTTACCGAAATCGACGCGAACGCGTGGCGGCGATCTGCAAAGGCAAGGCGTATCAGGATTTTCGCGATTTGCTTGCGCGTGATGATATCGATGCCGTGGTGATTGCGACTCCCGATCATTGGCACGTGCCTATCGGTATTATGGCCGCGCGAGCACACAAAGATGTGTATATCGAGAAGCCGTTGGGCGTGACGATCCAACAAGGCCTGGCCATGCAAAAGGCGATTGCCGAGAATCAGCGGGTTTTTCAGTATGGAACCCAGCAACGCAGCATGCGGCACTGTTGGACCGGTTGTGAAATGGTGCGACGGGGCGCGATTGGGAAAGTGCATACCATTGAAGTCGATGCGCCAAATGGAGGTACCGGTGGAACAATCCAAAAGGCGACAGTGCCCGAGGGATTCGACTTTGAAATGTGGCTTGGCCCCGCCCCAAGACGCGATTACACAACGGATCTCTGCAAACCGAAGGGGACCTATTGGGTCTATGACTACTCGATCGGATACCTGGGTGGTTGGGGAGCACACCCGCTGGACATCATGATATGGGGAAGTGACGCGGACCAATCCGGGGTCGTCACCGTCGAAGGAACGGGAGCCGTGCCCACCGACGGATTATACGACTGTGTCTATAACTGGGACATGACGATCATGTTGGGCGATGTGAAGCTGATCTTCCGTCCGGGAAGTGATCGAACGAAGTTTATTGGCGACGATGGTTGGATTCAAGTGGCGCGCGCCATTCGCCGTAATGCGGCAAGTGACCCGGCTCTCAATCCAGCGAAGCCGGGTACAACAGTGAAGCCAATTGAGGGCGGCTTGCAAGTGAGTGAGAATCACTCGGCCAATTTCATCCAGGCAGTCAAGTCTCGTATCGCTCCAGTCTCGAACATCAAGGATGCGGTTCGTAGTGACGTTATCAGCTTGCTATGCGACATGGCCGTGCGCACCGGCGAGAAGATTACCTGGGACCCGAAGAAGAGTGAATTGGTCAGTCCCAGTCCCCGAGCCTCCGCGATGCTCGCCCGTAAAATGCGCAGCCCATGGACGCTCTAGATAGATAGCTCGCTGCGTACCGAAGACGCGTCTCAAAAAAAGTGGCGCCGGCGTGAAGAATGTCATGCCCACGAGAAGCCGGCCCTTGTAATCGTATGGCGGCGTGTCCGGAACCAGACCGTGTCCGGAACCAGACTGTCTGGTCCTAACGGTCTTCAAACGCCCCTCGGGACCAGACAGTCTGGTTCCGGATGGCCCTGCGGGGGCTGGCGGCGGCAATTTCTTGGGTTCGGTGTGCGCGGAAGACGCGAATCGGC
The DNA here is from genome assembly GCA_024277285.1 of Planctomycetota bacterium. The sequence continues at coordinate 175 of JAJRVM010000047.1, read as the reverse complement.
ACCGAATTTGACGAGAGACAGAGCGGCAGCCGCAGTTTGGAGAGATTTGCACAGCGATGAGGGCGGGAATTCTGCGGTGAGCGCGGACGCGGAGCGCGACGCCTTGTGGCGTGTCATTTTTTGGTGATGGACTGAACCGAATTTCAGCGCGCGTGGCGGACGTCTTGCAGACTAT
>JAJRVM010000046.1 GCA_024277285.1 Planctomycetota bacterium | reverse complement strand
GTAAATGTCGACCGCATCCTTGCAGCTCAGCAGCGTGTTCTCCTGAGCTCCCCCCACAATCATGCGCGTAATAATGTGTGCAATTTTCATAGCTACCAGCGTGGAGAGTCAAGAGCTGAGAGTCAAGAGTCGAGAGCTGAGAGTCAAGAGTCAAGAGCTGAGAGTCAAGATTCAAGAGTCGAGAGTCAAGAGTCAAGAGTCAAGAGTCAAGAGCTGAGAGTCTTTGTGGATTGTGCGCACCCTCTCACCCTCTCACCCTCTCACCCCCCTGCCCTTACTTTCGTAGCGAACTTCCATCAGCGTCAGGCCGAGCGCTGGTGCGGTGGGACCGGCCTGTTGGCGGTCAGTGGCTTGCAGCACCGTCGCCATCCAGTCGACCTCTTGCCGCCCTTTTCCGACGAGCACAAGTGACCCGACAATGTTGCGGACCATGTTGTACAGGAACCCATCGGCTTCAATATCGATGACAATGCTCTGGAGCTCATGCTTCCGAACCACTGTTTGCGGGAGCGTTGGTTGCTGCGGAGTTGGTTGCTGCGGCGCCAGGGCACTCCCACGTTGCACGCTCAGTCGCGCGACGGTGCGCACGCTGGTCTTGCGTGGTGCGCCGGCCGCTTCAAAGCTGCTGAAGTCGTGCCGTCCGATCAGGCATACGGCAGCCTGACGCATCTTGTCAACATCCAGTGTCTGTGGAACGTACCAGCTGTAGGCGCGTGTGAAGAGATCCCGGTTCGGGCCATCTTGAATCACGTACCGATAGTGTTTTGATACCGCATCGCGAATAGCGTGAAAATCATCCGCAGCCGCCAATACTTGGCGGATCCAGATATCATCCGGAGTGTTGGCATTGAGCGCGCTACGAAGCACGTTGGGTTCAAGTCGCGTGGCGCAACGAAAGCTGACAACTTGCCCGCGCGCATGGACTCCGGTATCGGTGCGTCCACTGGCGGTCATGCGCACCGGTCGGCCAACAATTTGTTGCAGTGCTGCCTCGAGTGTCTCTTGGACAGTCGACGCACCAAGTTGGACCTGCCAGCCATGGTACGCTGTGCCATCGTAGGCGACCGTCATGCGATAGGTGCGCATGGTCGATTAGATTCCGCGGAGGTTCATTCAGGCACGGGCTTGTTGGGCAACCAGCAGCTCGGCAATCTGGACCGCGTTCGTGGCCGCCCCCTTGCGCAAGTTGTCACTGACGCACCAGAAGGTTAGACCGTTGTCACAGGAAATGTCGCGGCGGATACGTCCCACAAACACATCATCCTTGCCACTATCATCGAGCGGCATGGGATACTGGCCAGCGGCTAAGTCATCGACCACGGTTATGCCATCGGTGGCCGCAAACAACTCCCGTGCCTGGTCAACGGCGAGCGGTTTTTCGGTCTCCAGCAAAATGCTCTCGCTGTGACAGTTCGTCACCGGCACGCGCACGCAGGTGGGGCAAACCTTGATGGAATCGTCGTTAAAAATTTTCTGTGTCTCCCAGACCATTTTCATTTCTTCGGACGTATAACCTTCATGTTTGGGCGCTCCGATCTGTGGTATCACATTGAACGCGATCGGATGAGCAAAGCTCTCGTATTGATACGGTTTGCCGTCCAACGCCGCTCGGCTTCCTGCTTCCAGGTCGCGTTCTCCCGCCACTCCCGCGCCGCTCGTTGCCTGATAGGTGCTGACCACGACGCGGCGGATGCGGGCGGCATCATGGATCGGTTTCATGGCAACGACCATCTGTGTGGTCGAACAGTTGGGGCTCGCAATGATCCCCTTGTGTTGGCCGATTGCTTCGGGGTTCACTTCGGGCACAACCAGCGGGACCGTCGGATCCATACGCCAATAGCCACTTTCGTCCACCACCACGGCGCCCCGTTTTACGGCATCGGGTATGAAGTCACGGGCGACGTCGTCGGGCGTGCTGCTAATCACGATGTCGCCCGCTTCAAAGGCGGCTGGGCACAGCAATTCGACCGTGTGAGACGCGCCGCGGAAGGTGAGCGTTGTGCCTGCGGAACGCTTGGAAGCAAGGAACTTGATTCGCTTGTATGGAAAAACACGCTCTTCCAATAGCGATCGCACGATCCTGCCCACGGCACCCGTTGCACCCACTACCACCAAACTGTCGAACACGGTTCTTACCCTCCAGAACAATACCTATTTCATCGTTTGGGTTTGCATTTCGACCCAGAATTGTCCAACCCAGAACCACACCGCCCGTGACCTGGGAGCCGTGGGTCAGTATAAGGATCTCGGGCCAAAGAGCACAACCGGATGCCCTGCTCGGCACCATGCCGCAAGTCAAAAAAAAACCCCCGCGGGAATCTTCCTCGCGAGGGCTGTGTCTCTCAAGCTAAGGGCTTCAGTCTCTCAAGCTAATCGTGCGAATGGTTCAACGCCAATTTGCTCTTCAACGCGTTTCAACGGGTCGACGCGATCTTGTCGACGTTGAAGTCGAAAGTCAGTTCGCGTTGCTCGCCCGCTCGAAGTGTGATCTTCTCTTCCTTCGTGCGGTTAACGCCATTCTCGTTCACAACGACGCGGACCACATAGTCGGACCAGGCTTGACCATCAGCCAGCCGCTTGGTGCGGAACGTACGAACCGTTCCCTTGCCGTTGGTCTGATTCCCGGCCAAATAGACTTTAGCACCATCGGGAACGTGCAGAGTCAAGGCAGTTTCAACCTGAGCCTGAGCGTTCATGTCGAACGCCAAACGTGCCTGTTGCCCGGCACGAAGACGGACGATTTTGGTCTGCGTGACGGGTGTACCGTCGACCATCACCTGCGCCTTGACCTCGTACGTGTAGTCGAAGCCGGGTGTCAGGTTACGTGAAACGTAGCGGCGGCGATCGCCCTTGCTGCGCGTTGCAATCCCGTTGACCAGGACGCGCGCGTTGTTCGGAACGTCGACGGTCAACAAGGCGCTGTCGCGCGACAGTGACGTTTGCTTCTCGGGCAGCTGCGGCGCGCTCGGCTCAGCGGGAGCCGGCGTGGGCGTCTGGTCCGAGGAAGGTGTGCTGTACAGTGGTGTGCCGTACTCGATCACGTCGCCACTCTGTCCGCAGCCGCAACTATCGTAGCTGCCACACGTCGAACAACAGGTTGTTACGCCACACGGATCGCAACCGCCCCAATAGTAGCGATAGTGATGTGTGCGTGCGCGATAGGCCCAGCGGCTGAGCAGTCCGCAACCACGGTGACGCGGCCTATAGCAAGGATCGTAGCAGGACGTATAGCTGTAAGTTGGGACGTGGGCGGTGTAGGTCGGTCCACAGCAGCCATAACCACCATAGCCGCCGTATGCACCACCATAGCCGCCGTATGCACCACCCCAGCCACCGTAGTAGCTGTAGCTGTATCCGGCCCAGCCCACATAAGGCGTGGCGTAGTGTCCACGAAAATGCCCCCAGCCAGCGTTGGCTTGGCTCGTAACCGCCAACACTCCGGCGATGGCTCCGGCCAGCAGTAACGCTCGTACGGTACCTCGGTTCATCTCTTTAGCTCCCCTCAACAAGATGGGCCCGCCGCGAATCGCGCGGCGTTGGCCACAAGTCCACAATGTCACATTCAACTCAAAGTCAACAACTCACTTGCATGCAGCTACGGACCAAACCGGCCAGCCGCTCTGAAAGTGACGATTAGATCGATCGGGGGGGATAATCGGCCCGCCCAACATGTATACCGACCTAGTTTAACAAGCGTAGCATGCAATTCAAGTAAAGTGCGCTGCTTTTCCCGGCTGGGTAGGATACCCCACTTCCCCCGCTGGCTGCTTGCCTGCGCTCCCCACATCGACCGCTCGCTCGCGGAACCAAAACGGGATAAGCAGAACCACCACAGATCAGCAAGTTTTTGGCAGTCCACCTGCGTTGCCTGGCAGGTCGGTCGATCTGCCGGCTGGGAGGGAGGGAGGCGAGCTTGGCATACCCCACGTACGTTTATGGCGTTTGCTTGGCGGGGCGGATGCGGATGTGGTCGAAGCCGATTTCGCCGGTGGCACCAAACAGGCCGATACGCAGAATCGCTTCGGTCGCTTCGGGAGGCACTCGAATCACCTCGGTCTTCTGATGCCACGACTCGCTGCCTTGAAACGGACCGATCCAGCGGTTGCCCAACGGCGTGCGGTTGCTGTCGTAAAACGTGACGACGATCGCGGCGAATTCGTCTTTGCCACGCCCGCGGCGCACGTTGTCGTATTGCACCCATCCGGAGATTTCCAAACGCGCGATCTTGCGCCCGGCGATCGGGAACCCTTGCATCGCCAAACCTGGTTTGCCCGGCTCGCTATTCTTGATTTGCAAATAGTGCTGGCCTTCGGGCGCTTGGGAGTCGGCGATCTGTTTGGCTTGTCGCTGGTAGTACCAATCGGGCACGAAGCCGGTCTCGAGTGCCGGCTTTTCAAAGCCACGGTTGGCGAGTGTTGGATTCTCGGGATTGGGTTTTACTTGCCGTGTATCTTCGGCGGTGCCGGTCATGGGGACAAACAGAGTGGGACGCAGTGCTTCCTGCTGGAGCCTGCCGTCGCGTTTGCGCATCAGGTAGAGTGTCTGTTGGTACCGGTGTCCGACTGGGACCACGATCAACCCGCCCTCGCGCAATTGATTCACCAGTGGTTTGGGTACATTTTCGGGCGAGCAGGTGACGATGATCTTGTCGAACGGAGCATGTTCGGGCCAGCCCTTGAAGCCATCGCCGATCAACGTGTGTACATTCTTGTAACGGAGTCGCTCGAGCGTCTTGCTGGCCGAGCGGCCGAGCGATTCGACGATTTCGATCGTGTAGACATCACGCACCAAGGGGCTCAGTACGGCTGCCTGGTAGCCACTGCCGGTGCCAATCTCCAGCACGCGGTCGCTCGGCTGTGGAGCAAGTGCTTCGGTCATGAACGCGACGATGAACGGCGATGAAATCGTCTGCTTGTCGCCGATCGGCAGGGCCATGTCCTCATAGGCCAACCGCCGCGAGAGTCGTGGCACGAACTCGTGACGCGGCGTCGCCTGCATCGCTTCGATCACACGCCGGTTCTTGACGCCCGACTTGACGACGGCATTTTGCACCATGCGCTTACGTGCCGGCTCGAACCGGTCGCGCGTCTGAGCGGTTACCGTGGCAGGTGGCACTTGGCATGCCAGTAGTAGCGCCACGGCGACAAACGTCCAACTCGCCATGAGTCTGTTGGTTGCACATTGCATCGCGTGTTCGCTCTCCACTGCGGTGGCTCTCCTGCCGCGGTTCGGCAACTCAGGTTTTGTTGCCCATCCCTTGTGTGAGTGCCATGAATGCCGATTCCAAATTCACTTCTTCTTCGCTGAACGATATCAGCTTGAACCCTTTTGCGATGAGCATGGTCGGCAAGTCGCTCGGGTCTTCGATATCCTTCTTCAGCGTGACCACGATTGTGGGTTGATCCATCCGTACGCTTTCGACGGTCACGTGTTCCTGGATCAGCTGCGCGGCTTCGTCGGTGCGATCGGTGACGCGAACCCGCAGCACAATATTCTCGCGTACATTCCGCAGCACTTCGGAAACTTCCGCATTATACGTCATTACGCCCTTGTCGATGATACCGATCTTGTTGCAAATATCGGCCAGTTCGGGCAGGATATGGCTCGACACAATGATGGTTTTACCCAATTCACCGAGTCGTCGGAGCAAGTTGCGCATTTCGATTCGAGCGCGGGGATCGAGGCCACTGAGCGGTTCGTCAAGCAGCAGGACCTGCGGGTCGTGCAGCAGTACGCGTGCCAAGCCGAGTCGTTGGGTTTGGCCGCGAGAGAGGGTGTTGGCGTACGCATCCCGTTTGAAATCAAGGTCGACAACTTCCAGTTTTTCGTTGCAGACGCGGCGTCGTTCGGGGCCCTTGATGCGATATGCCGCGGCAAAGAACTCGAGGTACTCGATTACCTTCATGTCATCGTACACGCCGAAGAAATCGGGCATGTAACCAACCAGGCGGCGAATCTCCTTCGGTTGCGTGTAGATCGAGTTTCCACAAACGTACGCCTCGCCCCATGTCGGATTCAACAGTGTGGCAATGATTCGCATCGTGGTCGTCTTTCCTGCGCCGTTGGGCCCGATGAAGCCGAACAGATCGCCCTCGTTAAGTTCGAGTTCGATCGATTGAATCGCGTAGGAATCGCCGTATTTCTTTGTCAAGTCGTGTGTTTTTATCACGTCGAGAGCACTTTCATGTTGCGATGAAGGCGTTGCGGAACTTCGGGGCATTCAGTCGGTATGCCGCACGAGGATGCGACACCCAGCCTGAAGTGATCCGTCTGATTCTGTGGGTCAGTCTGGGACGTGGACGGGAATCACAATACGATAATAAGTCCAATGCCGCTGTTTCCCGGCGGCTTCGAGGTTCGGATCGTCGGCCGTCGCGCTTGTGGTCAGTCGCAGTTGGCTGGCTGGCTGCTTGCTGCGCCCGACCAGGATTGCGCGGCCGCTGTGTAGAAGTCCACTGAGGTCGACAAAGCCTTGGTAATTATGTGATAGGCCGGTGTAAGTGCGTCCACCCGCAGCGCCGTAGAACATCAGTATTTCCAGGATGCGGTCGACGTCCGAGAGGTCGTCGGTCTGCCATGCTGAGCCAATTTCCTCGGCACCAACGACGCTGCGTCGTGTCAAACGCCAACGCAGGTCCAGCGGTTGAGAGTTGCCCAATCGAGCCGACGCGCCGGGTGCCAAGGGACGTTCGAGCGTGTATACCCAATTCTGATAGCAGACTTGGCAATGGGATAATTTCACGTCAAGCGGATTGGTCACCACACCTTCGAGCAGTTCGAGCGAATTAGCAACGAGCTTCCCGTCGGCTCGGAGCGACGTCGTGGCGGTCCAGCGCGCCACGATCCCTTTGGATGAGGCCGTATGAATCGGCAGCCCTTCCAGTTGCGGCCCTTTGGGACCGTTCGCCACGGCCATCGTGTTTGAAGCCCGTGGGTAACGCACTCGGTATTCGGCGCGCAGGACATCGACCGCCGTCGTGGTGTTCATGCCGCCTAGCCCTGATCCGGGAAGGCCTTGCCACGACAACAGCACCTCGCCGGTGTGTCGCTGGTCGGTCGTTGCATCGGGTTTGGGCCAAGTCGGAACGGGCTTCACCGCGATACTCAGAGTGGTTGTGTCAGGGCTGTAGATGCTGGCCCAGGTGGTGCCTCGCACCAACTGATCTGCTAAATCGATATCGACGATGTCAACATGATTGACTTCCAATACGGAACCTTTCAGGTGCCGTGAAAGCCAGACGGCAATGCCGCAGAACAAAATCACGATCAGTGGAAACGTGACCCAAGTCCATTGCGGGCGGCCGAGGCGACGCAGTCCGAAGAAATCAATTGGCCCCATCATCAAAATGTAGGCGACCAACAGGGCTGCGATCCAGGAAAAGTGCACCAATGTGACCCCCGGGAATTGATCGAGCGCAGCGCGCAGTTGTCCCGAAAGGTCGTTGAAACCGACATGCGTCACCTGTCTCATGTCCTGGTCGCTGTGTCTGCCATCATCTTCACTTCGGGTCTGTAGTAGTCGTGCGAGCAACCGAGGCCTCGCTGGCCAACCGGCCAAAGGGGGCAAATCGAGGTCCAATGCAACGTAGGTGACACTGCCCAATCCAACGGGATACTGCGTCACGAGTGCGCGGTCGTCGGTGCCGCCCGCCCCTTCCAGGCATAGAATGCGCCCGCGAAGCTCCGAGAACACGGCCAGTGGCGAGGCCTTGTCCACCTGCACGCGCTCCGCTGCATGTGCGAAATTCTCCAGTCCCGAGGCTTTCCAATACTCGTCAAACTCGACGAACGTCCCGGGGCGAAAGATGTGGAAACGATGCTCGATTGCAAACAGTTTGTCCGCCCGGTGTCCGGCAGAGAGAATCATACGGCCACCAAGACGCAGCCACTGCATCAGCGCCGCAAACTGGTGTTCACTCAACCGTTCTAACAGACTCTCCGTGCCGGTTGGCACTAACAATACACTGACACCCTCGTAGCCGAACCACTGGTCAGGAAACTCGGTCACTTTGGTCAACACACTCGAGACTACACGCTCGTCGCGCATGCGCGCTAAAAACACTGCCGCGTCGCGGACTCCCATGTCGGTGCCGATGGTGACGACCCACTGCCAAGTTGCCGGATGTGGGGCCAAGTCACGCGCCGTTCGCTTCGCGATAACCTGCCCCTCCGCGTCGCGCAACGCAATGCGAACCGCACCTCGAACACGCCCCAGCTTCACGTAACGCCAGCCAGCCCATTGCTGGCCCGCCGCTACTTCCAGCGCCTCGGGCGTCGAGGGAACGAAGCGAGCTTCTAAGTCATCACCATCCGGGGCGGTGATTTCGATATGCCCCGAGAATCCAGTTGCACCACCGGAGATCGTGACTCGGACTGGGACCCAATAGCCGACTTTGAGATGTCCGGCCAGACCAACTTCGACGTCGACGATTTGCGCCCCGTCAGCAGGGGCGGACCCGGCAGCCAAAAAGCTCCCGTGCCCAAGCAGCAGGAGCGTTGCGATTGTGATGCAGCGTGGGGAAATCAAAGTGCAGGCAGCCTTGTGGAGACGTGTTGTGGAGACGTGGTCATTGGAAAGTGGTCATTGGAAATGTGGGTTCAATGTGCGCGGAGTTGGCAAAACGGCTAGGATCTCCCAGCATAATTCCACGCGGTCCTTTGGTGAATGGCTGTTTGCCGCTGTACGGCTTAATCTGCTTGCGCCGGCGACCATTCTGTCCGCATTATCCGGACTCTCCGTCCGCATCCAGGTGTTGTCACTCGCGCCGGTTGCGACGCATGCCTTAGGTGTCACCAATAGGGGGGTGGGCTATGGTTTGCCTGAGTCGGCGCAAACGCAAACGAACTGGTTGCAGCCAGGACAGCCGTCGCCATATTTTCGCCGCACGGCCTCGGATAAATCGACGTCCACCACGTTGGCGATCGTGGTGAGCCAAGCCAGCACGTCGGCAAATTCCTCCATGCGGTCTTCATGGTTCCCCTCGCGCAGCGCGGCCGCAAGTTCGCCGACTTCCTCCATCAGCCACATGAAAGTGCCGTCGACGCCACGTGCCACGTCCTTGCGCAGGTACATGTCGCGAATCAGCTGCTGGAAATCGCCCAGCGTGATGTCTCGCCGCCCGTCGCGACTTGGCTCGCTCATGTCTTCTCCTGGCCAGGTTCGTGCCTATCCTTCAGCGGAATCAGTGAATTTGAACAAACCGGGGGGGGACGGCCACTAAACCTATCTACGCGATTGTAGTCCATTTGTTCCGCGGCGAGTGAAAATAATTTTGCCCTCGCTCGGATCCTTCCACTCCGTTGCCGTCTTGGCTCGATCCAACACATGCAGCGCCGTGCCCGGTCGAAGTTGTAGGGTGTGTCAAGCTCGCGCCGATCACGGTTGGTCCGACGCGTCGATGCTTCGTCGAAATTTATCCTTCTTTTCCGTGCGTAGCGTCGATCGAGCTGCCAGATGGAAAACGGTCAGCCGGTTCGCACTGCGTGCAGTGAGCGACGGTCTGTTGGTTGGATGTTTAAGAGCGCCAGATTGATCGGGATGGGGAATGCGTTCGAGCATGCAGTGGCACCAACATTCCATATGCGCCAAATGACCTAACTCTTCACAGGGAAGCCGGTAGTGCTATTCGGGCTCGATTCCTATGGGTCTTGCATTTGGTCCAACTGCGTGACACTGCGCCGCTGTTCTTTCTCGAGAAAGGTGCGACCGTATTTGACGTTCACGTGGTCCCAGGGCAACAGCTCGTCGATGTCGTATGGCTGATGTAGCAGTTGATCGCAATCGAGACCCGCGTCAGCGAGTGCGGTCCACCAGCGTTGGGCGTCCAGTTGCTCGGTCCAGCTGTCCATACGCGCACCTCGTTGCCAGGCCAACTCGATGGCATCGCCGACGCGGCGATCCCCCCGGCTGATCATGGCCTCGAGCATGCTGGTATCGATATCGTGGCGTTTGAGCTTCACACAGCGCAGCGATTTTTTCTGCCACAGGTATTCATGTGCCCAACGGAAATAATCGCGTGTCTGCATGCCGTTCCACTGGTAGGGCGTGTGCGCCTTGGGGACGAAGTTGGAAACGCTGGCCGTAACCCGTGCATACCGTCCACGCTCTTCCTTACCAATCTGCGCGATCGTCTCGGCCATCTCGATGATGCCGTCCAGATCGGTGGGACGTTCACCCGGCAAGCCGCACATGAAGTAGAGTTTGACACTTTCAAAGTTGTTGCGAAACGCCACGCGACACCCTTCATACAGGTCGTCGTTCTTGATGCGTTTACGAATCTGTTCGCGCATGTCGTCGCGCGCCACTTCGGGAGCGAGTGTCAGGCTGGAACGCCGCTTGTTGCCGATCAGTTCGGCGATGCTGCGTAATTGATCGTTCACGCGGAGGCTTGGAACCGAGATGTTGACCCCCATCGGCCCGAAGACTTCCTTGAGTTTCAGGACGAGTTCTTCAAAATGAGGATAGTCACTTGACGAGAGCGACAAAATGGATATCTCGTTGAACCCGGTGTGCCGATAGCTTTCGAGTGCCCCCTGCACGATCGTGTCGACACTGCGGACACGCAATGGCCGCTTGATGACCGTGCTCTGACAAAACCGGCATTGCCATGGGCAGCCGCGCATGATCTCGATCGCAATGCGGTCGTGCACGCACTCGACATAGGGAACAATCGGACGCGTTGGCAAGGGGGTGCCATCCAAATCGCGCAGCAGCGACGGTTCGATCGTCTCGGGCACTTCGGGGTGCAGCCGATTCATCGCGACCAACTTGCCTTGTCGGTACTCCGGTTCGTAGAAACGTGGTACGTAGCAAAAGGGCAACTGAGTGGCCAATTGCAACAGTAACTCTTCACGCTGTTCCTTGGCCCCCCTGCCCTGCCCCGCGCCCAGCGTGCTCCCCGCATCGTTCTTCAGGTCCAGCCACAGGTCGCAGATGCGCGGCAAACTCGGTTCACCGTCGCCGGTGACGAACAGGTCGATGAACGGCGCCATCGGCTCGGGGTTCTGGGCACAAGGGCCGCCGGCGATGACCAGCGGATGCTCCATCGTCCGATCGCATGCCCGCAGCGGGATCCCGCCCAGGTCCAGCATGGTCAGGATATTCGAGCAAGACATTTCGTACTGGAGCGAGAATCCCAAAACGTCGAATTGTACCAGAGGTGTGAACGTTTCGAGGCTGTAGAGCGGTAGTTTGTGCTTGCGCAAGGCCTGTTCCATGTCGACCCACGGCGCAAAAACACGCTCGCAGCACCAATCCTCACGCGCATTCATAAGTGAATAGAGTACTTGGAGCCCGTGATGACTCGTCCCGATCGTATAAAGGTCGGGAAACGCCATGCAGAGTCGGCCACGAACCTCGGCGTGGTTCTTGCGCACCATGTTCAACTCGCCCCCCAAATATTGGGCTGGCATCTGCACGTTTGCCAGCACGTGGCGAGTCAGGTAGTCTTTTAGTTTACTGTTGAGCACCGATTACACTCCGTTTCTTACCGACCGTTTCTTACCGACCCATAGAGGAGCTGCCGCGCGACAATCGTTTCCCTGTTTGGCGTTCTCCCGGGCGCCGGTTGGCTGACCCAGGAATTCACACGTACCCCGGGGCAAGCTGATGCGACGTGTTGTCTGGCAACGCTTGAGCACCTGCGGCAGCAAGTCTTGGTCACTGCCAACACGCGAACCACGAAAACGCTGGAGGTTCCTGCATAGATGTCTGATTATACGACCGTAGCTAAAATAGGAGAGATCCCTGAGGGACGTGGTGCGGCGTTTCAGGTTGGTAACAAGACGGTTGCTGTCTTCAATGACGGCGGTCAATACTACGCGATCGACGACTGTTGTCCTCACATGGGGGCCTCGCTGGCCGAGGGGTTTCTCGAGGATGGTACGGTTGCCTGTCCGTGGCACGCCTGGCGATTTTGTGTGCACGATGGCACGTGGTGCGATAACCGCCGGATAAAAATCGGCCACTTCGACGTGCGCGTTCAAGGTGACGAAATCCAGGTGCGCACGCCCCTCGAGAACGATGCGGAAGCGGATGCCTGATGTGAGCGCCACGCCGCATCACAGTGTCATCGTTCCGCCATGTTCCAGAACGAACGGTTGCGCCGACGTCTGTTCACGCACTTGTTCGGCCCAAGCATGCGCATCCTGCTCGATGGGCGGCCAAGTGTTGTAGTGGTTGGGGAGCACGCGTTGCGGGGCGATCAGCTTGACCGCCTCCACCGCGTCGTCCGGCCCCATCGTGAATAGGTCGCCAATTGGGAGTATGGCGAGGTCGACATCGCAGCTTCCAATCAGTTTCATGTCGGAAAACAACGCCGTATCACAGGCGAAATAGATCATGCCGTCCTCGGTCGACAGCAGGAAACCACCCGGGCTGCCACCGTCCGACCCGTCAGGTAATTGAGAACTGTGCCATGCGACGGTCATCTTCACAGTGCCAAAGGGCATTTTGACCTGTCCGCCCAGGTTCATCCCCAGCGTGTTAGCAACTTGGTGCTTGTGAGTCAGCCACTGCGTGATTTCAAAATTCGCAATCACCGTTGCCCCGGTGCGGTTGGCAATCGCCACGACATCGGCAACGTGATCAAAATGGCCGTGCGACACCAGGATATAATGAGCGTCCACGTCGGCCGCCTTGACCGGCGCGGTGGGGGATTCGTCCAAGAACGGATCGAGCAAGACGATCGTTTCGCCGATGCGCAGCGACCAGCCGCCGTGCCCTAACCAAGTGAGTTCCGTAGCCATTGTGAGTCTCCTTTGGTAACCGTTCACGGTCTCAAGCCGTGAGCTTCGTTTTCCCAAAACGATGTAGCTGGGCCCGCCAAGGGTTCAGCAGAGGCGTCTGTCAAAATATCTAGTAGCTGGACCCGCCAAGGGCTCAGCCACGCTTAGCTCTGATCTAATATCCGGTTCATGTTCTTCTTGTAAGCTTCCACACCCGGTTGTCCGTACGGATTGATGCCAATCAGACGTCCTTCGACCACCGTCGCGAGCATCATCATTTGGAAGAACTGGCCGAGACAATACTCGTTGACTCGCGGCAGGTGCAGGTCTGTCGTGGGACGCCCCCCCTCCCGATATGCCTCGTTCGTGCCGGCAATGGCCGCCGCCATGATCTGCGGCAGCGTCTTGGTGGCGTGTTTGTTCAGGCCATCCTGGTTCAATTCGCTCTGGCCGATCTCAAGTGGATCTGTTCGCCATTGGTCGACGATCAGATTGGTATGCAATTTGTCGAACCGACCTTCCTGGTGTTGTTGGGCACGCGAGTGCAGGTCGCGTGTGTTAACGGCGGTGATCGGAGTTGCGCCTTTGCCCTGTTTACCTAGGCTCTCTGCCAGCAGTTGGTCGTACCACAGTCCGGTAGCTTCGAGTGCTTTGGACCACACCGACAGGATGCGGATCGTGGCGTTCTGCTCGGTTTCCATCAAGTGGCTGACCCCCACATATTGGAGTACCACGTTTTCGGCGACCGGCGCGGTGCGAAAATGTTCGTTCATTGCCGCTGCGCCTTCGAGCAATTGGACCACGTCGAGCCCAAGGATCGCCGCTGGCAGGAGGCCGACCGGTGACAAAATGCTGAATCGCCCCCCTACTCCGTCGGGTACGTGGTACAGTTCCGGGCACTCCAATGCGGCGGCCAAATCAAAGAGCTTGCCACTCTGGCCCGTCACGGGCACCACCAATTGACGCAATAGTGCGGCATCGTCGTCACACGACTGCCGCAACGCTGCGAGGAATTGTCGAAAAGCTGCCGCTGTTTCCAGAGTGCCGCCACTCTTGCTGATCACGATGATCGCCCATCGGTTGTCGACGGAATCGGCCGGCTTGCCATTGCCGAGCAGGCTGAGCAAGCCTTGCGTGGCATCGTTGTCGACGTTGTTGCCTTCAAAATAGGTGCGCGGCCGCCCGCCACGTTGGCCACGATCGAGTTCGTTAAAATAGGGCTGACAGCAAGCGTCCATCAATGCACGCGCGCCCATGTAAGATCCGCCGATCCCCAAGACGACTACGCGGTCGACCAGGTCGCCTAAACGCTTAGCCGTGCTCAGGATGCGTCCCAATTCACTGCCATCGCGATCGGCACGATAGGCGGCCAGGACGTTCTCCGGGAGCGGGAAAAAGCCCGCATCCAACGGGAGCTTGTCGGCTGCGATGCTGCTTGGGTTCGCAAACTCGGCAACGTCCACCTCGGTGACCGTACGCCGCGCCTGTTCCAATTGAGGGCCGAGTTGTTCGAGTTGACCGCGCGATATCCCACCGTCGGGTAATAGGGCGCCGGCGAAATCGTAACGAAGTATCGGGTCTTGGGTGCTCATGGTTTCGATTTCCGTCCGTTGGCAGCAAGGGAAATTTGGGGGAGTCGTGGGGCGTCGGGTGTTGGACGCCCAGTGTTGGTCATCTAGTGTTGGTCATCTAGCGTTGGTCATCTAGCGTTGGTCGTCTGACGCTCGGCTGTGGCCAGCTTTGCGAATGCCTAAGGACACCCATTGCGCGCAGATGGGATCCAGGTGTTCGCTCTTCAGCAATGCATGTCTTCAAGCAATAGACGAGCAATACGCCATCGTTCTAGCCAACCAACGCCGAATCTACCAGCGGGCTTCCCGGCCGGGTAGGCGTGGTGCGCCGCGTTGGAACGGGTGGCCAGCCGTACTGAGCGACGCGTGAACCGGATATCGCCTCGCGAAGACTCGGATATCGCCTCGCGGAGACTCGGTTCGAGCCACGTCTGGTCGGGCGCTGCTGTTGGGCAATGTGGTCCGCTCTTGCGAGGTACCAGAGGCCGACAAATTCGGCCTCTGGTGCCTTGTACAGAATGGTCATTCTGGTAACACATGAGGGTATTCTGCACAGTTAACTCTGACAGCGAGAGAAAAAGAGACATGGATATTCAACAGCTTTTGCGCCAGTTGCATACCAAGAACGACAAGAAAATCGTGATGATGGTGGCTGATGGCCTGGGTGGGCTGCCCACAACCCCCGACGGGAAAACGGAGCTCGAGGCCGCCAACACGCCGAACCTCGACGCATTGGCCAAGCGCGGCGTGCAGGGAGCTAGTATTCCGGTGCTGCCGGGGATAACTCCTGGGAGTGGCCCCGGACACCTGGGATTGTTCGGATACGATCCGATCGAGAACCAGATCGGTCGTGGTGCACTCGAAGCGACGGGCGTCGGGCACGAGTTACAGGCAGGCGATGTGGCGATACGCTGCAATTTCTGTACGCTCGATGCCGACGGGAATATTTCCGATCGGCGCGCGGGGCGGATTCCGACCGAGGAGAGTGCGCCGCTGGCCATCGCGTTGCGAAAGATCTCGATTCCTGGCATCAAAATTGTCGTTGAGCCGGTCAAGGAGCATCGGTTCGTGGTCATTTTCCACGGCGAAGATTTGGGGGGGAATGTTGCGGATACCGATCCTCAGGTGACCGGGCGTCCGCCATTGGATCCAATTGCCGGGGACGAATCGAGTGAAAAGACGGCAGAGGTCGCGATCGAGTTTCTGAACCAGGCACGCAAATTACTGGAAAGTCAGCCGAAGGCCAATTATCTGACGATGCGTGGATTTGCGGCGAAACCGCATTTGTCCCCCTACGAAGAAGTATACGGGTTGCGCGCCGCAGCGATCGCCGTCTATCCGATGTACAAAGGGCTGGCACGGCTGGTCGGCATGGATATTGTCGGCGCGGCAACCACGTTGGACGAACAGATTGATTTGCTCGCGCAACACTGGAATGACTACGACTTTTTCTTCGTACATTTCAAATACACCGACAGCACGGGAGAGGATGGCAACTTCGAGATGAAGGTGAAGCGAACCGAGCAGTTCGACGCCATTATCCCTCGTGTTACGGCGTTGAATCCGGACGTGCTGGTCATTACCGGCGATCATAGCACGCCC
Source organism: Planctomycetota bacterium (assembly GCA_024277285.1). Next base: position 21,013 of record JAJRVM010000046.1, on the reverse strand, counting down.
GCCTACATGCAAGGCCACAGCTGGCACCCGGTCCCGACGTTGTTGGTGTCGGATCGATGCCGACCGGATGCGTGCGAAGAATTCAGTGAACGGCAATGTGTTACCGGGGGGCTTGGCCAATTCGAAGCGAAGTACCTGATGTCGTTGGCGCTGGCCAATGCCGATCGGCTCGGCAAATTCGGTGCTTGAGCAGCCCATGTGAACCCGAGTTATCACGCGTTCGCGTGACACTCCATTTCGATTCGTGGCCCCTGGAAAACGCGTCCGATCATGCAGTGGCACTTTCGAGTCGCATGGATGCACTCGGCAAGACTGTTATCGAAATTTTTGTTTTTTAGCTGGACCAATTGCAAGCATTCGGTACGATGGAGGGAACGAACAGCGTGGCGTTGCCAGTGAAGACTTAAACGGGGACCAATGCTGGACCTAAGGTTGTTGAGGCGCCCCCAGGTGGGACGCTGGCGACGAGCCGGGTCAAGAGTGACAATTAGATAACGCGATCAATCGACGCTTCAAGAGCGAGATTGGCGTATTTCAACTGACGTAAACCTGCGGGTTGCGCGGTTGGTATTCGCCAACTCGCTCTTTTTTTTTGGCCGGTCGGCAAGTGCCGGCCAGCAGCCGAGGTTGGTCAAGTGGGGTTTGGTGAGGAGAGTGGCGAGATGGCACACATTTGGTTTCAGTCAAGCAAAGGGCAATGGTGCCACCAGCCTCTTGTCGGTGATTCGTTTTGGTTGGCCCCGACGCTGGCCCTGGCCGCATCACCACAAGCTGCCAATTCTTGGGCGGAGAACGAGGCATTGGACCCACATGGTGCGGGGCCGGTCCAGGAGTTGGCAGCCCCTTTGGCCAGCAGGGCGAGTACGAATCGCGAAGGTGCCAGGCGAGTAGATACAGGTCGCTCAGGCCACGAACACGTGGGTGCCGTACAGCTTCGTCGTGTCGAAATCGAGCCGCATCCTGTGTCGGTCGAACGACTGACGATGGAGGCATTCTTGCGGTCGCTTGTGGGTCGCGCTGATGCCGCACCGGTGGCGATCCGCGTTGCGCGTCAGCAGTTCGTGACTCGGTTGGTATGCACTGTGTGCGGTGAGGCGAGTGCCCAATCGCTTTGGCTTGACCGCGTGCTGGCACGCGTGCCCGTGGCGTGCCCGAAGTGTGCCGCGCCGATGGCGGTATCCGGATTCCATGCGTTGGAATGGCTTGATGCAAGCGTCCTGCGTACGGGCGGCGCGGCACGATCGTTGGCGCGTGTTGGGTTGTCTTTGGGAGATGTTGTATCCGTGCGCCAGGCCGAGCAGCTGCGCCATCCCAAGTCGCAACGCGAAGCCGGCAATGCAGGCGGCGAAGGAGGTGATGCGTGACGCTCCGCGATTTGCAACCAGAGAGCCTGGCGGCGGTGCGCGATGCCTTGCGTCGGCGCGCGGGTTCGATCGAAGACGTCGCGCCGCACGCCTGGGCTTTGCCCGGTCGCGGACTCGGCGCAACGAAGGTGCATGCATCGGTCGGCGGTTCGTGGCTTCATTTCGAGACCCCCCTGCCCTGCCGGCGTGCGCATGTGCTGCCCGGCCCCCGCCGCGCGTTGGGGCTGCTGGAAGGGAACGCTTTTCTGCCGCCTGGAATGCACTATTGCATCAATTCTCGCCGCCGGGGCACGTTCCTGGCCGCCGATATGCTATTGCACGCGCACGACACCGACACCAGTCGAATGGTGTTTGAAGTTGAAGAATTATTTGACTCGTTCTGTTCAACCCGCGCGACTGCGCCGAGCGATTGGGCCGCCCGCGATGGTAGTGCACTTGCCGGATTGCATGCGCCGCTGACTGCCGACGACGACGTTGGCGAGTTGACGCGCTCGCTGTGCCACGCCACGGGCTGGCCCTATCACGAGCGCCGCAGCGGGCAATTGGCGATTACGCTCGATACGCCTGGGCAGTTCTGTCAGGCTCATGCCCACGGGGTCGGCGAACACGAGTTTCGACTGAGCACGACCTTGGCGATCCCGGCCGACGCGTCGGCCAAATCGCGTCACGCCGTAGCAACGTTCCTGCTGACCGCCGCACGCGTGGTGCGCATGGCACGAACGGTGGTGTTATCTGTCGGCAACGAACACGAATACCGCTGGGAAGTGGCGTGGCCACGGCTTCCCGCGGAAAACCTGTTTCACCGTGGCCTCTCCGCCCTGTCCATTGCCTGTCGCTTGAGTGCGTGCGAACTGCAAGCATTGAGCGACCGGTCGATTGCGGATAGCTATCTGTTGCTGCGAGGGTGTTCTTCGCGGTGAGTTCGGTCGGTTGTTTCTTGAGAAAGGGTTTCGAGCAGATGTTGAAAAGAACACGTTGGAGGGAGGCGTTCGCATTGAGCGTCGGGGATGTTGCGGGCCATAAGCAGGTTCGTGCCGCTGGCATCCCGGCTGATATGACGGTGGCGGAATTGGTCCAAGGGCTAGCCGCCAAGATGGGCCTACCCGAACGGGACGCGGAAGGACGCTCGTTGTCTTACCACGTCCGCAGTGACAGTGAAGGCCGTCACTTGCACGGCAGCGAGATCGTTGGCGATGTGTTATTGCCGAACGATCACATTGTCTTGCAGCCCAATATTCAGGCTGGCTAGGCCATGCCGTTCGCGTGGCGGTTTCCTGCGGGGCCGAATGGTTGCTCCGCGGAAACCGGCCACGCACCGATTTGCGATCGGCCGGCCCGCACAAGGCAAGCGGCAGGCTGCGCCCCAGAGGCTTGCCGTGCGGCCGATCGCATGAACATCACAAACGTGGGGCTGGAGTGGTGTGTCGCGCAAGTTGTTTGTGGCAGGGGACAGTGTGCGATAGCCGTTCGTGAGTATTACGGTCGTGGTTTTCTGTTTTCTGCCCAGGGAGTGCTGACAGCGTGTGAGTGGAGCGACTGGCGGTCTGACACCTGCCGGTCTCAGTGGCTTTGGAACAGAGCGGTGTGGGAGAGATAAACGATGTTATCGGAACTGGCCAGGAAGATGCGGCGCGCGGTGGATATGGGCGAGGATGCGCCGCGTTTGGAGGAGCGGCTGGCGCTATTGCGCGAGGTGCGTGGCGCGGCGCCGGACGCGTTCGACTTTATCGACAGCGAGCTGATTAAGCACATAGATCGAACGAATCAAGGGTTGCGCGAAGCGCAGGAAGCCCTGATGGAATTGCATGGCGAGCACGAACGCCTCACGCGTCCTCCTTGGCCGGTGGCGGTATTCCGACAATGTTTACCCGACAGCCAGCAAGCGGTCGTCTGTTTCAATGGCGCCTCTCGCCTGGTCACATTGGCTCGCGATGTGGACGCGAAGCTGCTCTGCCGCGGGGACGATGTGTTCTTGAATGGCGATCTGAATTTGCTGGTGCAGCGCGCTTCGTGGGGGACATCGCCGGTCGGCGAAACAGCTGAGTTCGTAAGGCATACCAGCGAGGATCGCATGATATTGCGTTGGCGCGACGACGAAATCGTGGTCGAAGTGGGCCAGCGTCTTGAAGACGTTCTGCTCAAAGAAGGTGACCTGGTGCGTTGGAATCGCGACACCTTCATGGCGCTGGAAAAGGTTGACCGCAACGTGACGCAACGGCATTTTTTGGACGAGGTGCCCGATGTGGGTGTCGACGCGGTAGGTGGTCAGTACGCTGCATTGGACGCCATCAAGGAGGCTCTGCTGACCGTGCACAATGCCCGTGCCTATCTGCACGACCTGCCGCAGGACCTCGAACTCACCAGCGCCGAACCTGTCGCGCGTCGCGTCGATCGGTCCGATGCGCTGTTGAACCAGGACGACGTCTCGAATTGGGACTTACCAGAGAGCGAGGTGTAGCGTGGTAGTATACGAAGACCAAGCCGCCGGCAATCCGGCGACCTCGTTTCCATCCCCGCTCGTCGTCGGCCGGCAGGTCGAGAAGCTGCTTGGGGCCGACATCGAGTTTGGGAATTTCATTGACGGCGCGCGTGCGCCGTCCGGCCACGCTGCATCAAGACTCTTGCTCGCTCAAGTCCCTGGTGTTGCACGCAGTCATATTCGACTAGCGCAGGATTCGCTGCGTAAGTTTTTTGCTTGTAATGGCGGTTGTGCCTATATCGATCTGGACCATGCCGAGTTTCCAATCCCGGAAGTGACGAGTGCGATCGACTTCGTGGCCGCCTGGCACGCGACGTTACGCATTGCACGCTGCGCGATGCTCGATGCGAACGAACTGCTCCCGGTCGACCAGCAGCTGCGCACGTTCGCGAACAATAGCGACGGTTTGGATCACTCGTACGGTAGCCATTGCAACGTATTGGTCACGCGTAAGGCCTTCGACAACCTGTTCGATCGCAAGATCCAGTACTTGCTGTTCCTGGCCGCGCATCAGGCATCGAGCATTGTCTACACTGGGCAAGGAAAAGTCGGCGCCGAAAATGGGGCTCCCAAGGTCGATTATCAATTGTCCCAACGGGCGGATTTTTTTGAGACCGTTCGCGCGCCGCAGACGACGTACCGACGACCGATCGTTAACTCGCGCGATGAGCCGCTGTGTGGCCCGGTCTCGGGAGCGGATGTCGTCGCAAACGATCTGGCCCGGTTGCATGTGATCTTCTACGACAGCAATCTGTGCCATGTTGCTTGCTACCTGAAGGTCGGGGTTTTGCAAATTGTCCTGGCGATGATCGAAGCTGAGCAAGTTGATGTTGGCCTGATCCTTGACGATCCCGTTGACGCGGTGATTGCCTGGAGCCACGATCCGGAACTGCATTGTCACGCACGCCTGGCCGACGGTAACAGAGTGACCGCCGTGCAGCATCAACAGATGCTGCACGAACAGGCCCGCCGTTTCGTGCAGCAGGGAGGCTGCGACGGGTTCGTTCCCGACGCCATGAAGATTATCGACGCTTGGGGATGCGTGCTCGATAAGTTGGCCGCGCGGGATTTTGAGGCACTCGCCGGATCGCTCGATTGGGTCCTCAAACGAGTCTCCCTGGAACGGGCGCTTGCCAATCATCCGCACCTGGATTGGGAGTCGCCGGAACTGAAACAACTGGATCATTTTTACAGCAGCCTTGATCCGACCGACGGGCTCTATTGGAGCTACCAGCGCGCCGGCTTGGTCGAGCAACTGGTGACACCCAGCCAGATCGAACGGTTTGTGTACGAGCCACCTGAGGATACACGCGCGTGGACACGTGCCATGCTGCTGCGTGCCGCGGGTGCCGAGTGTGTCAATTTTATCAATTGGGATCGGATTACGTTTCGACTGCCGGGATGCCATGGGCTGGCAACCTATCAAAACCTCTGGATGCAAGACCCACGCCGGTGGACGAAAGCCATGACGCAGCATCTGTTTCGCCAGAATCTGCCCTTGGACCAGTTGATCGCGCAGTTGCGTGATCTTGTGGACGTCACGGTGCCGGACGCTGATAACCACCAATAAACACCGCCAATAGACGCTGATCACGAACAGCGCTCCGACTGGGCTCGTCCCGGTGTGGGAGCCCGACTGGTCAGCGATTGCAACCCGACGGTTTTGCCGTCGGTCGGACGTGAAAATGTCGTAACAGTTTAGCCGAATGAAGTAATGTCGCTTTCAAGAGACTCCCATGGGCTTGTCCCATGGGTGAATACGGCTGGTGAGCTACCCGCGATGCCAGCTACTCTCCCCCCTTCCCTCCCCGCCGCCTTCGGCGGCGGGGAGGGAAGGGGGCCGTGGATGTGGGGGGGATGGGACGTCACGGGCAACCTACCAATCCTCCACCGCACAAGGCGGTGGGGGTCGACCGAGGGAAAATGAACTCGAGTGCACGTCTCACTTCAGATGGCTAAACAGTTACAAAATGTCCATTGCGCCGCCGATCTGGTGAGCTCGCGTCACGACGCGGCTTGCTTAATTTGCGGCTCAAAGTGCGTGAACGATTACGTTTTTTGTGTGTGTTGTTTAGGACCTTATCACTTGAGGAGGGCGTGAAATGTTGGAAGTGCAACGACGGCGTGAAGAGGTTGGCGTGAGGGCCGATCCGATCGAAAGTGCCGGCGCTGGCGGCAGCGAAGGACGCGATTACTTTCGTGTAGTTGACGATTTTATCAACAACCTGCTCAGCTCGAATTCCGAGGCGTTCAATCAGCAGATTGAACAGGAGAATGGCCAATAGTCGGAGCTGCCGTGGCCAAAACCGTTGTGGCCAGAACGGTCGTCGACTGAGTCGTCGAGAATTGGGCCACACCGGTTTCAACCGTACCGACGCTGGCGATCGACTTGTTTCCCTGGGCTGAGCTCTAGCGAGCTCAGCCCAGGTTTCGCCGTGTTGGGTCTGACAGCGATGTTGATGCGACCTGTGATTCCTTTTGTGGGACGAGCGCCATGCCCGAAACCATTCGGCCTTTATTCGGCCTTGAATTTGAAGTGTCGTTTTCGGCGCTCGATGCCAGCATGCAGCGTGTGAGTCCGGGACGGGTGTTACGGAAGTTTATGGACGTGGCCGGCAAACGCCTCGTTCACCTTCCGGGCCGCGACTCGAATGGGATTTTTCTCGGCAATGGTGCACGGCTTTATCTTGACTGTGGCAAGCCGGAGATCACCACTCCCGAAGTCACTACCCCGACGGATGCCTGCCGGTACACGCGCGCCGGAGAAGAGATCCTGCTGGAAGTGTGCGCCGCATTGATCGACGAAGATCCGCTGGTCACGCAGATCATCTTGAGCCGCTGCAATGTGAGTTATGGATGGAACGCCAATGCGTGGGCTTGTCATGAATCGTACAGTCATCGCGGCGACCAGAATATCGCCAGCGGCTTTGTACCGCATGCGGTGAGCCGGATTGTCTATACCGGTGCGGGTGGGTTCGACAACCGTTCACTTGGCACCGAATTTCTCATTTCACCACGAGTGGCATGTCTGAAAAAGACCATTTCCGAGAATACGCAATCGGAACGAGGAATCTTCAATACGAAGGACGAGCCGCTGAACTCGGCGGGGTACCATCGTCTGCACGTGATCTGCGGCGAAAACGTCTCGTCGATCCGGGCACAATGGTTGAAAATGGCGACGACCGCCGTGGTTGTTGCCATGGTACAAGCTGGATTGTCACCCGGCGCAGGCTTACAGTTGGTGAATCCGGTACGCGCGATGCGCAATATTGCTCGGGACCCAACGCTGACCGCGAACGTCTTGACGAACCAAGGGCGACGGCTGACCGCGATCGATATGCAACGCCAGTTGCTTGACAAGGCGAAGCGTCTGCGAGTGCCAGGGCCTATCAACGATTGGCTGCCAGACTGCCTGCGATTGTGGGAAGAGACTCTGGATCGGTTGCAGCAAGGCGTTGGTGCTGTGCAGCGGAGTCTCGATTGGGCGGTCAAACTCGAATTGTTCCAAAACTATGCAACAGGTCGGGGGCTGCCGTGGGAGCGGTTGGAGCAATGGAACAAGCCCTTTACTCGGTTGGCGCGTTGCGTGGATGAGCGGACTCATTACCAAGAGCTGCCTTCGGCTTCGCGTCTCGCATGGCTGCGCAGCATGCGCGGCAAGCTCGATTCCGAATCAGAGCTCGACTGGGGCGAATTGGAGTTGGTGGTGGCATTGCGGCAGGAGCTGTTTGAGCTCGATGCCCGCTTTGGTCAGCTGGGCAGTCAGGGGATCTTCAATTCGCTCGACGCGGAAGGCTGGCTGGACCATCAGGTGCCCGGAGTGGACGGGGTCCGGCAGGCGATGGTCGAGCCGCCGAGTACGGGACGAGCGCGTTTGCGTGGACGCGTGATCCAAGAGCTCGCTCGGCAAGATACACCCGGCGCGTGCGAGTGGAATGGAGTGTGGGACTTGCGTAAACCTCGCGTGCTGGACTTGGAAGACCCGTTCGCAAGCGAAGAAAAATGGCGCACGTTGTCGGGCCTCGAACCGCGCTCGACTGGAAATGCCCCAATGATGGAACGAGCTCTTGCGTACGCGATTTCACGTTATGATCGTGGTGAGTATGAAACGGCACACCGATTTATGCGCGCCTCGCGGACGTGGCTCGACGTGGGGACAGACGACCCGGCACATGACAGCGATCGGTTCCTGGCGTGGATCCAAGCACGCCGTGGGTATATCGACGGTGCCGAGTGTCTCGATCCGATCTACCGGGGACAACCGGTGTCATTGGACATGATCAGCGACTATGTCCAGGTCCACCGCTTTCAGGGACTGCGGCCTGGCCATGAATACCACACGTGGTGCCAGCTGGGGCTAGACCAGCTCGACAACACACTCGGCGCCAATCTTCGCTTTGTCGCCATGATTCGCAGCACACACGCCTTCGACCTGCTCTGTTTCAGCCGTCCCTTTGAAGCGTGGGATGCCTTTCACGATAGCTTGCGCCGCGAGTTGATCGATGAATTGCATCCGCGCGTCCACGCGCGTTTTCTCACCGAAAAAGCCGACGTGGCGCGCTGGTTGGGGCGGTTCGAGGAAGCACTCGCGCTGCTGGACGAAGCGCACGAGATTCAGATGCGAGAGAATTACAAGGGCGATATCGCGGACCTGACATTGACGCAGCGCGCCAAGGTCATGGCGCGCAAAGGTGATTTCGAGGACGCTTGGGAATTACTTGCCATAGCCTTGCGAACGCAACGCGATGATGCGAACGTCGTTGGCGAAGCACGTACGCGAATGCTGATGGAACGTATCCGCTCGCGCGCCGTCGTCGACGGAGACGAACACGCGCCGCGCGAGTCGCACGAGCGAATTTTGGCAATCTGTCGAGACCGGCCAGCGCTCGCCTCCTGCCCCCTGGCCTATCGCATTCGTGAACAATGGCGACTCTGGTGTGCCGGTCGCACTCTGCCGGGCGAAACCGATTCGTTTTGGGGACTCTAGCCGGAACGTGAACAAGACTCGCGAGCTTTGACGCGCCGTTCCCAATCCTATAAACTCCTGCCAATAAACCTCTGCACTCACCGCGCAAAGCCGTGAGGGGCGATCAATAAGCCTCGTTGCACGTCCCGTTTCATTTGGCCAAAGTGTCACCTTAATCCTACTCCTCTTCCGACCTTCGACAAAACGTCGTCAACCGGCCGATCAACTGCGGCTCCTGCCCGAAAAACACGCGTGTGTCAAGCAAGAATGTGCGTTAATTTGCGGGCCGATTGGCCTTTACCCATGCGCCGTGCGGCGTAGAGTTGTAGTGGAGGTGCATCATGACCACGCAACAGCCGATGACGATGTTACAGCGATTCTTTGCCGGGATGGCCGAGCAGACGTTCGCCGTCAAATTGGGGATCGTCGACCCGCCATTGATCGATTACCTCAGCACGCTGTTGGTTCGATGCGTTCGCGCCGATCAGATGCCGCTGGTACGAGCTTCACGCGGCCATGCACTTCAGGAACTGGGACTCTTGGTGAAAGCGGCGGAGACGCGATTCGGCATCGCCCGACGACGTATTCACCGGCGCATCGGTGATTTTACTATCTTCTGGGCCGGGCTCTTTCCCGAGAAGTTGCAGCGTACGAAGTCGGCGGCCGATCTCGATTGCTTCACCCATTACTGCCGGCTCGGCCGACACGCCTACTTGATTGCCAGCTCGATTCCCACCGCCGATGAAACAGCCGTGCCCGCCGATGTGCTCGAACGTCTGGGCCACGAGTTCGAGATGTGTGCTTACGGCCTGCGCGAAGTACGCCGCGAATGGGAAATGGCTGCGGGTGTTGATCGCGACTTGGGCCTCGATGGGTGACCCAAAGGCGATCGTCTGGTCGCGCGTCGCAATCGTCGCTCCTTTTGGGCGGGCAAAAGAAGATGACTGGTAAGAGAACAAGCGTGTGCTGCGGCGCTCTTTCTGCCCGCGATGTTCTTTGCCCTCTTTCGCTGCTGATTCGCAGTGGGCGACGTCTCGACGGCTCCTTTTGGGCGGGCAAAAGAAGATGACTGGCAAGAGAACAAGCGTGTGCTGCGGCGCGCTCTTTCTGCCGACGATGTTCTTTGCCTATCTTTGCTAGTGTGTGATTGCAGGTCGCTCGGATTCTCGGTCGAACCCAATTTTTCGATTTCTTGCCAGAAAGCCCCTCGCCTTTCGGCTTCGCACGTATATACCTTATATTGAGGGGTGTGGGTGCACTCGCAATGGTAGTGTGACAGTTAGCAAAGGAGTCGGACGATGAAAGCATGCAGACCAGTTTTTCAGCCCAAAAAGTCCTCGGTCTTTTCGCGGGCGGTTTTTCCCGGCGCAAAGACATGGCTGGTGGCGTTGGCGACGTGCTTATTGATCGCCATGGGCGCAGAATCGACCTGGGCACAGTGGGGAGGCAACCACGGGCATGAAGGTGGAGGCATTTTCGGCGGGGGAAATAATCACGGCAACCACGGCGGCGGAAATAATCACGGCAACCACGGCGGCGGACTCTTTGGAGGGGGGAACAATCACGGCGGTGGTCTCTTTGGGGGCGGTGGCCACCACAACGAGCATTCGGAGTCGGATCTCGAAAGAGCGATCCATCATACGATTCCGGGGATCATTGACTCGATCTCGGATGCGGAACGTCATCGCCGCGAACGCGAACACCATCATCATCAGCCGACGCGTGTCTTTCGTCCCGCGCAGGTGACCAATTCGCCGCAGCATGTGACGCAACCGCAATCCAACTTCGTGCGCTCGGTCGTTCGCGCGCCGGTGGAGAAACCGAAGGCCAACAAAGTCGTTGCACAACCGGTCAAAGTCACGCCCAATGTGTTGCCGTTGAGTCTGATGCGAACGGCTGGTAAACCGTTGCTTGACGCGTTAAACGACCAGATAGAAAACAAGACCGACGACGAGGTCCGTGGCATCCAGGACCTCATGGATCAAAAGAAGCCCCCGCTGGCCGAAGTCGCAGCCAATCTAAAATCCGGCGGTACCGATGGTTATTCCAAGCAAGAAAAGATTGACATCTTGCAACATGCGCGGGATGGGGACATCGATGCTGTTACGACAGCTACTTTCGGCGACAACTCGCCTGAGGCAAAGGCGCTGCGAGACTTCGCCACGGCTCAAGATGCGTTACTGGAGGTCCACGATGCGGTTATCGCCGGCGAGCTAACGGACAAACAACGTACCCACCTCAACAATGCGTTAGTCAAAGGCGGGTTTTCGACTCCGGGCACGCAAGCAGCACTGCGGGACCACTTCCAACAACTGGACGTGAACAATGGTTTGGCTGAAATTGTGAATTCCACGGTGCCGGGCGGCAGTGTTGGTCCTGTAGACACGCTGGTGCTGGTCGGCGGAATGAACGAAGGAGAGGTGATCTACTTGGGAAGCGGTGCCACATTGGTTGGCACGCAGGGAGCGACTGAAGGAGTCGTCATCGCGCACGGGACGGCAGGCAACGTCCTTGGCATGCCCGCGTTTTCGGGCGAGCCGTCGACGGCCTATGACGGCAATCCGATACCGCGCGGTGCGTACGTCATCAATCGTGGTCCAACCGAGGTGCAATTCACGGTGGCTGGCAAGCGACACAGCCTGGCCCCAGGTATGATGGAGTCGTTTCGTCCTGGATCACGTGACAAGATCGAGTTCTACCGGCATGGCGAATCGGAATTCCGCAAGTACACGTTTGAAGAAGGGACCTACGACTTCAAATATGCGGACGATCATTGGGAGCTATACCGTCAAAAATACAGGATCACGCTCAACAATCCAGGCAATTCCAGTGACTTTCATTACGTCATCAACAACACGAGCTATACACTGGCCGCCGAGGACCAGAAAGAGCATACTTCCAAGTACCCGATGGTATTGCGTTTTGACGACGGCAAGGGGCATGTCAAACAGCGCCGCATCATTAGCGGCACCTACAGCGTTGCCATTTCGGACAACGCACTGCTCGACGTCATCGCGACGTCGCAGGTTGACCTTCCGCTGCCATTGGCCGAATTAGCGGCGCCGCCTCACACGGTCGACTTCTTCGGCAAGTGGGATGGCAAATCGCGACGTCGTTCCCGCTTGCCAGCACGACGTCGGCCGATCGCGAGCAACGCGCCGAGATTGTTCCAGTAACGTTCTCGAGTGGTCACGTTCGCGTTGCCCACGAGAACTGACATGGGGAGCCTGGCCCTTGCTGGCCAGGCGAGTTGGGGTGGCATTGGCTAAGTGCGCGGGAATCGGTGTGAACGGTGACCACGCGTCAGATTTTGAATTGTCACTGACGCTGCGGCCGGAGCTTGAGCTGATCAGAGGGGAAGTTTTGTGGCGGTGCGAACGACGCGGAGCGTCGTTCCACACTGCGTCCCAGTCCTTGGGTGACGAGCATGGAGACGTCCTCGAACACTAACGCTGCGGCCGGAGCTTGAGCTGATCAGAGGGGGAGTTTTGTGGCGGTGCGAACGACGCGGAGCGTCGTTCCACACTGCGTCGTTCCGGTCACACTACGTTTACGTTACCAGTCCTTGGGTGACGAGCATGAAGACATCTTCGAGCGTTGGTTCTTTTTCGCAATAGCCGCGCAGGCCGACCTTGGCGGCGCTCAATTGCCGCAACAGCTCGGCCACTCCGGCGTCGTCCGTCTCCAATTCGATCGTGGCCGAGCGGTCATCGACTTGCAGGTCACGCAGATGCGGATAGCTGCGAATGATCGACAGTCCCGCATCCATGTTGTCCATAAACTGGACGAGCACTTGGCGATTGCGCCGAATCCGGCGGTGAACTTCTTCAATCGGGCCGTGCATGAGCAGTTGGCCACGCTCGATGATCCCGATCGATGTGCAGCAGTCGGCCAATTCGGTCAAGATATGACTTGATATTAAGATCGTCTTGCCCATACGGCGCAGCTCTTTCAGTAGCGCCTTGACTTCCACGCGAGCACGTGGGTCCAATCCACTCGCGGGTTCGTCCAAGATCAACACGGGTGGATCGTGGACCAAAGTCTTGGCAAGGCAGAGGCGTTGTTTCATGCCGCGTGACAGGCCATTGACGAAGTCATCCCGTTTGTGCCCCAGGTCAAGCAGTTCGAGCACATCGGAGATGACCTTCTTACGCTGTGCTCGTTTGATCCGGTAGGCGACGGCGAAGAAATCGAGAAACTCCCAGACGCGCATGCCGTCATAAACGCCAAAGTTGTCGGGCATATAGCCGACACTCTGCCGCACTCCCATGGGGTCCTCGTTCACACTATGTCCATTGACGATTCCCTCGCCACGCGAGGCTTTGAGCAATGTGGCAAGGAACCGGATCGTAGTGCTCTTGCCTGCTCCATTGGGGCCGATAAAGCCGAACATCTCACCGGCTTCGATCGTCAGTGTCAGGCTGTCGACGGCGGTGAAGTCTCCGTAATCCTTGCCGAAACCTTTGAGCTCGATCATGGCAGAGCTTTCTTTGCTACTTGCTATTGAATGCAAGACGATTATTGCGGTGTTAACTTAATGCTGGGTCCCTGTTTCACGCCCGCTCGCGTCTTCTTCTTGCCCCCACTCGCATCGGTCGTTTCGGTCTCCTCGGCAGCGCTCAATTCGCGCGCTTCGGCCGAGATGTTTTCGTCCGCTACGGGACGCGGTAGCGGCCCGCGGCGCAGGTGGACTAAGACGACACCGCGGGGAGTCGCCTGTGAGGCACTTGGCGTGAGGGTCAAACCGGGCAGAAACCCATCGATCCAGCCGACGAGTCGCATATCGCCCGCGCGCAATTGCGCTCCTCGCGCGGCCAGTTCGGTGAGTCCCTCCAAGTCGGCCGCATCGTCACTCGCTTGCTGCTCCCCCTGCCCTGTTTCCCATTGCGCGAACCAGGGGACTTCAGGCTGGGCCGCCGGTGCCAATGTCAATGGCAACGAGGTCTTCGCAGGAAGCTGGCCAAGCCAGCAGGTGCGCACGGACAAATCCGGGGCGCGGTAAAGAACGCCGACATCATGCAGGTCGAGGTCGCTGTTGTTCTGGACCTGCCACTGTGAAGGACTGTCTCCGATCAATTGAATGGCCCCACCCGTGGCGAACATCTGCTCACTATGCAGGAACCCGGTCGTGTTGGAACGGAGCTGGAAACCACTCAATTCCACATCGCGATCGCGGCGGTACGTAACCGGCCATACTCGGTTGGGGCTGTCGGTCGGCGGAAAGGGGCGGGCCAACGCGGAAGTATCGTCGAATCGCAACCGGTAATTGGAGGAAAGCGACGAGTAGAGTGCGGTGTACCGGGTAAGGTGAGCGCGTGGGTATCCGCCATGCATTTCAAGCACGGCGATTTCCGTTCGACTGCGCACGAATCCGATATCCAATTGCGCCAGTCGGATCACCGCAACGGCACCGATGATGGCAATCACGGGGGCGGCGACCCATGCCCATTCGACACGGCCAAGCAACTTGAATACGGTCCAATTGACCGGCACCAACACCGTCAAGTAAACGGCCAAAAGGGCAAGTACAAAGCTCGATTTGGGGATCGAGATTCCGGCTGCGTCCTTCAATGTTTGGTGGGCGATCTTGGACGCTCCGCTCGCGTCATTCCAGCCCCCCATGCCGGAGCCAGGTTGCGGTTCGCACCCGTCCCAGTGCCAGTCGCTCGCTTCGGCTGCGTGTGATTTCAGTGGTACATAGGGATAGGTCCCGATGTCGCGCGTAAAGTAACGCGTTGCGGTGACGTAACGCGGGTTTCTACGTCCCCCTTTCTGGTCGACCCATTCCGGGTGAATGGCCCCCAAGGGACTCTTCAAGAAACGGCGTGCTGGACGGCGCAGCATGCAGGCGTTGAAGAAACTGTCATAGCTTGGCCAGTTGATGATATCACGATGCGTCATTGGAAACGCTGTTACCACCACGCGCCCACGTCCGACGCGGCGTTCCGCCACCAGGTTGCCGGTTCCGGGAATAAACTCCGAACCAGGCTGCCGTGCCAGCGTGATGCCCATCATCGGTGCCGTTGCCGGCACCACCAGATCCAGGCGTGTGCCACTCTTTTTCGAAACCAACGACCAGGATTGGTTCAGGTCCGCGAAGTCGGCCGCCGTCAGTTTCACCGCACCTTCGGCTGTCGCGGGCAGGTAGGGGGCGAGAAAACTGCCTGCCATGGAGTCGATGGAACCAGGTCCGCTGACAATCAATTGTCCACCCCAATGCAACCAATCGACCATTACCTGTTGCTGGCCCGGCGTCATGGCACCGGGCTGCAACCCGTCCCACAGAACATAGGCGATCATCGTCCAGGCAAAAGGATGTGACGGCAGGGGCACGCGTTGTTGAATTGATGGCAAGACAACACGGTAGTAAACCAACTCGCCTTCTTCATCGAGCAACGGGTCGAAGTGTGGTTGCACCGACTCGAGTTGCTTCAAGTAACCGTAGCGATTGGGATTCGTGCTGAGGACCGCAAGAACGTATTGGTTGGCCGGCATGGCGCGAGTGATTTGCGCGTCTTCATGGACCACGCCTCCGCCGCGCGCGGCGCGGAGTTTGTGTTGCAGGAACAGGTTGCTCGTGTTGCTGTCGGTTTCAGGCGGAATGAAAAAGGTGGACTCCAGGAACTTGGTTTGCCCCTTGGGCAAGACGGCCGGCCGCGCCATCACCAAATGGTAGTTGGTGCCACGCACCAGTATCGGATGACCGCTGATGTCGGTGACCGCCGTATCGAATTCGGCGCGCAGGTCATTGTGGTTGGCCAGCGCCGGTACCCAGGCGGTGACCGCATGCCCCGGTTTGACGTAGTTCCGGTTGAGTGAATCATCCGAAGGAATCGTTTCCAGTTTTCCAAACTCGTAGTCGGGTTTCTTCTTCTTCTTTTTTTTCTTCTTCTCGGCAGCTTCCTTCTGCTTCTGCTCTTCCGATTTCGCACCTTCCTCTGATTTTCGGCACCCACTGCAACCGGGCAGCGCCGTGAGTAAACCGCCGACCAGCAGAAGGAACACGACCCAAGTCGAGAGGGAGCTGAATCGTCTTCGCGTCTCGGTTTCTGGCACGCACTCAGGCCGCAGGGCCTCAGGATACGTCGCTAGTTTCGTTTCGAGTTTGAAATAATCCATCGTTGCGTGCTAGGCTTTGTTTTAAAACGTCTCGTTCTGCTAGGGTCGACACATTCCAGGCTCTTACCACGGAAGAAAACGGCTGGATATAGGGGCTCCATCGAGTTCTAGGCTTTGTCCCAAAACGTCTTTTCGCGCGGCAAAGCCATGCCCTTTTCAGCAGATTACGCGAAACACAAGGTGGTAAATGCGAGTTTTGAGACGAAGCCTAAAACGAAGCCAAGTTGGTGGAAGCAACTGTCGGGTGCCTGACCTTCAATGTCGACGTGGTCGGCAGGTGGTCGTCATGGTGCTTCTTGGACGATTTGCAGAGCAATGTCGCGTACGCTTTCCTTGACGGCTGCTCGAAATTCGATCATGTGCGGAGCGATCAAATGGGCTTCCAGTGCCGCCGTGTCTTCCCACCGCTCGATCACGGTGATAACGTTATCGCGCAAGTCAATTTGCGCATCGATGTTGGTCTCTAGATCGACCGTTGGCGTATAGGCCAGGCATCCATCTTCCTGCCGGACCAGCGGCACGATACGTGCGAATTGTTCCAGTACTTGGTCGCGTTGCCCAGGTTGAGTCTCGATGGTTGCCACTACAAATAACATCGTGTCTGGCTCCTTTGCCTGGTGGTTGGTCTGCTGTTATCACGCGGCGGGTCAGTTTGGATCGGCTGCTCGTGAAGCAACCTGTTTTGCACTACGCCGCTCGGTGATTTCGATTGCTTTCAAGAGTCCGTGCGCTTTGTTCAGCGTTTCCTGGTATTCGCCTTGTGCGTCGCTATCCGCGACGATTCCCGCACCAGCCTGTACATAAGCTCGATTCCCCTGGATGACGATCGTACGCAGTGCGATACACGTGTCCATGTTACCGCTATAGTCGATATAGCCAACGGCGCCGGCGTACGGACCACGGCGGTGCGGTTCCAATTCATCGATGATCTCCATCGCGCGCACCTTCGGCGCACCCGATACCGTTCCGGCTGGCAAACAGGCACGCAGCGCATCAAAGGCGTCTTTTCCGTCACTCAGGATGCCGGTGACATTGGAGGTAATGTGCATGACGTGGCTGTACCGTTCAATGACCATCACATCGGAAAGCTCGACACTGCCATAGCGTGCCACGCGCCCCACGTCATTGCGTCCCAGGTCGACCAGCATCACGTGCTCGGCCCGTTCCTTGGGATCGGCCAGCAGTTCTTCACCCAGCCGGAGGTCTTCCTCTTCCGTCACTCCACGTTTACGTGTTCCCGCCAAGGGACGAACGGTGACTTTGCCGTCCATGACGCGGCACAGGATTTCGGGCGAGCTGCCGACTAAGGTTACTCCCGGCGAACGCAAGAAGAACATGAACGGACTGGGATTCACTATGCGCAGGCTGCGATAGATTTCAAATGGGGAACAGGCGATCTCCATCTCCAAACGCTGGCTGATAACGACCTGGAAAATGTCTCCCGCGCGAATGTAATCGACACACTTTGCCACCGCCTTTTCGAAATCAAGGGGCTGGAAATTCGCTCGATAGGATATCGAAGTGTCCCCTTCGGTATCGATGTCGCTGCAACAAAGAACGGCGGTGGGGGACGAAAGCTGGTCAACCATGCGGTCGACGCACTGCTGGGCCGCTCGGTAGGCGGCGTGCGCGTCATGGTCGTGTTGCTTGACGTGCGCCGTGGCGATCACGTACATCGTCTTAGTGACGTGATCAAACACGACCATGCGATCGTAGAATCCGAACGCCATGTCGGGCAGTTGGCGGTCGTCCTCTGGCGGCTCGGGTAAGTTTTCGACATAACGCACCACATCGTATCCGGCGTATCCGACTGCGCCGCCCGCGAAAGGTGGTAGCTCAGGGAAATGGGCGGCGCGCACTTGATTGAGTTGCTCGCGCAGCAGTTCCAGTGGATCAGCGACGGTCGTCGTGGTCGTTTCACCGTCACGGATGATTGTCACCTGATCGCCACTTGCCAGCAGTTGTAAATAAGGGCCGGAGGCGAGAAAGCTGTAACGTCCGACCTTCTCCCCCCCGATGACGCTCTCGAACAAGCACGCACTACCGCCATCATCAAGGCGATGGAAAGCGGAAACGGGAGTCATCGTGTCGCTGACCAAACGCCGGTAGACCGGGATTAAATCGTGTTGTTCACACAGGGATGCGAACGTTTCAAAGTTGGGCAAATGTGTCATGATCGTGTCGCAATAGCATTCGCGGCGTTTGATTCGCGGGAACCAGGACCAAGTATCAGGAGGTTGCCCCCCGCGAATAAACGGACCTGACTTCGGGGGGGTATGTACAGCTTAGCAGTGCGTCGGCACGGCGACAACGGGCGCCGCAGCAGCCGCACTATCTTGTTTTCGGCAAAGAATTTGCGCGCATCGCTCCGATTGCCGTCCAATCTTGACAGTATAGGGTCGACTGATAGAATCCAAGCAGAGCTTCCGCCGGAAAGGCAGAAGGTCGATTGCCGCTGCGACGCAATGAGATGGTGGTGGCTGATGCTTGACTCGGTTGGCCCGGTTCGGTCTTCAGTCGTTGTGTAGCGCTGGTTGCGCGGCGGCCTAGTTACTTTCGGCTTCCCCATTTGCCTCACGGTCCCGGCTCAGGCGGGGGCGAGCAACGGATATTTTGGCCATGAAGTGTCAATACTGCGAAAAACCCGCGACTTTTCATATTACCGAGTTGACCGGTGATGAGCCGGTGGAACTCCATTTCTGTGAAGAGCATGCGCGCCTTTATTTGACGCCGTCGGACGAAGTCGAGGAGGCGGCACCAAGCTTGGCGGGTGCACTGGCACAACAACTCAACGTGGGGCAAACGGCCGATGATTTGGCCCGTTTGGACCAACGGTCGTGTCCGGTCTGTGGGGTGACGTTCTACGAGTTCCGGCACGCGGGACGGCTTGGTTGCCCCCATGATTACATTTGTTTCGGCCAAGAGCTTGAGCCGCTGATCATGAATATCCATGGTGCGACCGAACATGTCGGAAAAACTCCTCAGCACGGTGTGCGTGGTACTGATCATCAGACCCGCCTGATCCAGCTGCGGCGTGAGATGAAGGAAGCTGTGGAACGCGAAGATTACGAGCGCGCGTCTGCAATTCGTGACGAGATTCGGCAGCTCGAAACGCAGCACGAGGATTAAGACGGCGACGATATCGCTCATCAATTACCAATCCACCGGCCGGAAGAGGATGGGAACGGAACGTGAAGTTCGAGGAACTGGCAGGAAAATGCGGCGAATGGCTCCGTGGCTCCGGACCGGAGTCCGATATCGTCATTAGTAGCCGGATTCGCCTCGCACGAAATTTGGCCGAATTTCCCTTCATCCGCAAGTGTACGGATCAGGATCGCGCCCAAATCGAGCGGACGCTGCACGAACGCATCAAGGAGGTGGGCGAGTGGTCGACCTTGAGTTACGTTGATGTTGACTCGCTGGAAGAGGTCGATCGTCAGTTTCTGGTCGAACGTCAGCTGATCAGCCGCGAACATTCCGAAAGCGAGGGCGCGCGCGCCGTCGCGATTGATCCGCGCGAAACGTTCAGTTTGATGGTCAATGAAGAGGACCATCTGCGCATTCAGGTGATGCACAGCGGGTTGGACCTGCAAGCCGCTTGGGAACAGATCGACCATATTGACGATCTGGTCGAAAAACGCGTCACTTACGCGTTCAACCAACGCTGGGGATATCTGACTGCCTGTCCCACGAATGTCGGCACCGGGATGCGCGTGAGCGTCATGCTACACCTGCCCGCGTTGGTGATCACTCGACAAATCGAAAAGGTGTTCCGCAGCTTGCACAAGATCAGCCTGGCTGTTCGCGGGCTCTACGGCGAAGGTTCCCAGGCTATGGGAGACTTTTACCAGATCAGCAATCAGATTACGTTGGGCCGCAGCGAAGAAGAACTGATCTCACAGATCAGCGACGTGGTACCCATGCTGATCGATTATGAACGTCGTGCACGCGACTTTCTGGTGCGCGAAAGCCAAAAAGATCTGCATGACCGCGTTAGCCGTGCCTACGGGATCCTCTGCACCGCACAGACGATTAGCAGCGAGGAGACCATGCATCTGCTTTCGAGCGTGCGCATGGGAATTAACCTTGGCCTGATCCACGATCTGGAAATCCCCACCATTAACAAGTTGTTCATCCACACCCAGCCGGCCCATCTACAGAAGCTGCGCGGCATCGAACTCGATACCGCCGATCGTAACGTCGCGCGAGCCAGCTACTTGCAGTTGCATCTGCGCAAGCATGAAGACGGCGCCGATCCCGAACAGAATTGATCCCGAACAGAATTGATCCCGAGCAGGATTGATCGCGGCGAATGGAATGAAACGTACCCGTTCGCGGAGATGAAGCCATTGACAGCACGCGGCAGGGGGGCGCGTGCTAGGCGCCGACTTACCGGAAGACGTTCCACCGAGCGCTGTTTTTTGCCCATCATTTTCTTTGCCCTTCTCTCCCGTTGCGCTCATGGACGGCGTTCTGGTGGTGCTCCTTGGAGGGCAAAGAAAATGATGGGCAAAAAAGAACAGAACGCTCCATGTCCTTCTTGCCCGTGGTATTGCCTGCCCAAGCTGGGTTCAAGCCAACCGCGTCTTGATTCGGCCTCAGCAAAGCGACGGTTAATAGAAAACCTTCCGTTCGACCGATGAAAGACACAAGGGCGACGAAAGACACAAGGGCGCGCTGCTGGTAGCCGACCAGTTGTGCTCCCAGCCGGGACAAGCCTGGCGGAGCAGCTCTTGATCCGCGTTTATGAGCGGTCCCTTCCTGAATGTGCCGATCGCGTCCGCGCTGCCGTGAACGGTTACCAAAATTCAAAGCGCGTGAACGGTTACCCAATGTCTAAATCCAAATGAAGTACGCGCGCAACTAACCTGTGGAATCGACTCCCTTCGACATTCGTGCTTCGGCATTCATTTGTCATTGGGTATTTCGTCATTCGAATTTGTTCACGGCCCTTGGCCTGAACGCCCTTGGCCTGAACGCCCTTGGCCTGAACGCCCTTGGCCTGAACGGCTGCCACATTCCCGACTGGCCTCCCCCTACCCTTCTTCGCGCCGGTCCGGCGCCGGGATCTTCAAGCGAATGTCG
>JAJRVM010000045.1 GCA_024277285.1 Planctomycetota bacterium | reverse complement strand
TAGTGCCGAGCAGTACGTCGACTTGTACCATCAGATCCTGGCCAAGCGACGCGCGTGACGAGCTGAGAGTCCAGAGTCGAGAGTCCAGAGTCGAGAGTCCAGAGTCCAGAGTCCAGAGCTGAGAGTCGAGAGGTGCGAGTCGAGAGGTGCGAGTTGAGGGTTGAGAGGGCCAATTCCGCCGAGGTTTCGTGGCGGGAATGGCTGGGCGGTCAGCACACGTCATGGCGAGCCACACCGCAGTCGCTCGATGGGACGAGTCTGGTTTCAAAGCCGTCAACAGCGCGTCTGAGCATGGGGAAAGGAACGCCCGCTCGGAAGACGTTGCGGCTCTCACTCTTTCGGCCCATTATTTTGTTGCCCCGTATTCCGTCGCGGGGTGGACGACGTTCTGGTTGTTCTCACGAAGACAAGAAAAATGGTGGGCAAGAAGAGGCTTGGTGCCCACCTTCTTTCTGCTCGCCATACGCTTGTCCCTCACAGCCCCGAGCTCGCCGGCGTTGCCGCTGTTGGTCAACGCAATGGAAACACGAGCTCGTCCCCTATCAGACGTATGTGAATGAGCGTCGGTTTGTGTGTGTGAGCTAGCTACATCCAAGTTCATGAAGGGTTGCAGCTGAGCGATCTGCTTCACCCGCGGGAAAGGGCCCAATGCGGGGCTTTCCGCGCCGGCACACGTTTTCCCCGACGTGTGGGTGTCCCCGATTGCCAGAATTGGGGCCAGCGTACACAATCCGTTGCGAGTGGATCACACGCTTCTCAGTTGGGTGGTCCCGCATTCCAAGGGCAAACAAGGGCATATGACGACGATTTCATGCGGCAGTTTCGCAAAGACCCATTGTCCGACCGTTGGGTGGCATACGCGCTAGGACGCGACGATCGTCCCAACGAGTTTGAGCAGGGCGGCCACCGCCGCGAGGGCGCGCGATGCCCGTTTTGTGCCGGACACGAAGGAGATACGCCTCCGCCCATCGCGGTGTACGGTGCCGCTGCGCGATCGCCTCACGACGACGGTGCTAACTGGCTGGTGCGTGTTGTACCGAACAAATACCCGGCTTTTCGGCCACATGGCAGTGGCGAAATAGTGCGCACGGGACTCTACGAGAGCACCGATACGATGGGTGCTCACGAGGTGATCATCGAATCGCCGCGCCATGTTGCCAGCCTGTCGGAACTGCACGACCGTGAGGTCACGTTGCTGGTCCAGGCTTATCGTGATCGGATGCTGGCGTTGAAGGAAGACGGCCGGTTTCGTTACGCGCTTGTCTTCAAGAACGTCGGGCCGCAGGCGGGGGCATCGCTCGAACACGCGCACAGCCAACTGGTCGCCACGCCGATGGTCCCGCCGGAAGTGGCGGGTGAACTGCGTGCCGCCGGGCACCTATACCAGCAGCATCAAGCTTGTTTCTTCTGCCGTGTGATTGCGGACGAGCGCGCGCGCCGCGAGCGGTTTGTCGCCGAGACTGACCGGTTTATTGCCGTTTGTCCGTATGCGAGCCGGATGCCATACGAAATGTGGATATTGCCGCGCGAGCATGCGAGTCATTTTGAAAGCCAGGAGGATGACGCGTTGGCGGAGCTCGCATTTTTTCTTCGAGAAATGGTTCGGAAACTTGAGCTTCTGCACGGACAGCTTGCCTATAATTTCTTCGTTCACACGACCCCCTTTGACACCTCTTCGCCGCGTCACTATCACTGGCATATAGAGATTTTTCCACGTCTAACGACTACGGCGGGTTTTGAATGGGGTGCCGGTTACTACATTAATCCGGTTCCACCTGAACAAGCTGCGGCGGTCTTGCGGTCTTAGGGGGTATTGAAATTCCCGAAATCTGCAACTGTTCCGCCTGGAAAAACTAGCTAATCCTGGAGAGCCGTGCCGATTACCTTCTGGCACAGGCCATGCTGCTTCCGCGTACTGCGTGTTCCGTTCCTCCCCCCGGCGACGTTTCAGCGATGACAAATCCAATTCGATTCTGCCTTGCTCTTCACAATCACCAACCGATCGGCAACTTCGATGATGTTGTCGAACGGGCGTATCAGGACAGCTACCTTCCGTTCCTGGAGGTTTTCGAGCCGTTTGATGCGTTACAGATCTCGCTCCATACCAGCGGCCCGCTGCTGGAATGGCTCGACCAGAACCACCCGGAGTACCTTGATCGCGTCGCTCGCTTGGTGGCCGTCGGGCGCATCGAGATTGTTGGCGGTGCTTACTACGAGCCCATCTTGACGATGATCCCGCCCCGTGATCGAGTGGGTCAAATCGAACGCTACTCACAGTGGCTTGCCTCGCGTTTGGATGCGGATGTCCAAGGCATGTGGATTCCCGAACGTGTATGGGAGCAGTCGCTGACCAGCGATATTTCTCAAGCCGGGATCAAATACACGATCCTGGACGATTTCCACTTCAAGAACGCCGGGCTGGTTGACGACCAACTGCACGGCTACTACCTGACCGAAGACAACGGCAGATTGCTGAGCGTCTTTCCTGGCAGTGAACAGCTCCGCTACCTGCTGCCGTTCGCGGCGCCGCACGAAACGATCGACTACCTGCGTGGTATCGCCGACCGATACACGAACACGGTGGTGGTGTTTGGCGATGACGGTGAGAAATTCGGCACGTGGCCCGACACCAAGGCGCACGTCTATGATCAGGGATGGCTGCGTTCGTTTTTTGAGGCATTGACCGAGAACCGCCAATGGCTGCACACGACGACACTGGCCGATGCTGCGTCGACGTTGACTCCCTGGGGAACCGTCTACCTACCGGATGCCAGCTATCGCGAAATGACCGAGTGGGCGTTGCCGGTACCGCGGCAATTGGAATATGACCAGTTGACGCATGACATGCGTGAAGAGCACCACTGGCCGACCGCCAAGCAGTTCATGCGTGGCGGCTTCTGGCGCAATTTCAAAGTGAAGTATCCCGAAGCGAACGAGATGTACGCTCGTATGATGATGGTCAGCCAGCGGCTCGAAGCGATCGAGAACACCGGGATCAATGGGGAACAGCTCGATTGGGCACGCCAGGCCCTGTACCGTTCGCAGTGCAATTGTCCCTACTGGCATGGCGCGTTCGGCGGCATCTATCTTCCGCACCTTCGTAACGCCGTCTTCAACCAGATGATTGCGGCAGATAACCTGCTGGATCAGGCGGAAGGGAAGGATGCGACGTGGATTGAGGCCACGGTGGATGATTACAACTTCGATGCACGCCAGGAAGTGCGGCTGGCCAATGATCAGTTGGTCTGCTTGCTGGCCCCCGCGTCGGGTGGGCAAATGTATGAGTTGGACGTGCGGTCCATCTGCCACAACCTGTTGGCCACCATGGCACGTCGGCCGGAAGCGTACCACCGCAAAGTGGCTGCCGGTGCGCAAAATGACGGTGATGATTGCGCCAGCATTCACGATCGAGTCGTCTTCAAACAAGAGGGGCTCGACCAACGCCTGCAATACGATCACTATGCCCGCAAGAGTTTGCTCGACCGTTTCTACCCGCTCGATGCCACTCTGCAATCCGTGCGCGACGCGACGGCGCAGAATGTTGGCGATTTCCTCGGCAGTGCTTACGACACGCGTATCCGCCGCAATCCGGACCGTATTCAGGTCTTGTGCTCACGCGAAGGCCATGCCGATGGCGTGCCGATCAAGTTGACCAAGGGCGTTACCGCAGAAGCAGGTAGCTCGACGCTCGAAATTGCCTACCTGCTTGAAGGTTTGCCGACCGATCGGCCGCTCCATTTCGGCGTCGAGTTTAACTACGCTGGCCTGCCATCACATGCCGAAGATCGCTTCTTCCACACGGGAAATCGAGAACGACTCGGACAATTGCACACCGAGCTCGATTTGCACGAGACGCTCGATCTGGCGCTGTCCGACCTGTGGTTGGGGATTGACGTTCGTATGGTTGCCAGCCAGCCGACGTCATGGTGGACTTTCCCGATCGAGACCGTCAGCCAGTCAGAAGGTGGTTATGAACTTGTCCATCAATCGGTTGTGGTCCACCCCCATTGGTTTGTACGCGGAGACGCGCAAGGACGCTGGAGCGTCACGATCGAGTTGGAATTGGACACCAGCGCTGCGCAAAAACGCATGGATCGGTCGATTGACGCGGCCGTGTCGTAGTGCCGGCTTCGCACACGCATCAAATGTCGCGAAT
>JAJRVM010000044.1 GCA_024277285.1 Planctomycetota bacterium | reverse complement strand
TTCTTGTCTGCCGGTGAGGGTGCGGGTGCGCCGCGCAAGATACTGGTCTATGACCTGGGGGGAGGGACATTTGATGTCACGGTCATGGAGATCGGTGGGCGTGACTTTGTCGCATTGGCAACCGACGGAGATGTTCAGTTGGGGGGGAGAGATTGGGACCAACGGTTGGTCGATTGCGTGGCGGAGGAGTTTATTCGCAAATATGCAGTCGACCCGCGCGAGGATCCGAATGTAGAGGGGGCGTTGTTGAGAGAGTGTGAGGATGCGAAACGCACGCTATCGGCACGACTGCGCGTCAGTCTAACGTGTCAATACCAAGGGCACGCGGTTCGCATGGAAGTGACGCGCGAGCAATTTGAAGAGATGACTCTGGATTTGCTGGATCGAACCTCGTTTACCACTCGCCAAACACTCCAGGCGGCGGGGCTCGAGTGGGCGGACATCGATCGTATTCTATTGGTTGGCGGTTCGACACGGATGCCGGCCGTTGGCAAGATGTTAACGGAGTTGTCAGGCAAGGATCCTGACCGGAGCGTGTCGCCTGACGAAGCCGTAGCTCACGGTGCCGCGCTCCATGCGGGGATCTTGTTGGACAAGTTCCAGGGACGAGCTCCACAGTTTCAAATCAAGAACGTTAACTCGCACAGTTTGGGTGTGGTGGCGACCGACTCGCAAACCAGGCAGACACGCAATGCCATTTTGATTCCTCGCAACACGCCCCTTCCCGCAACTGCCAAACGGGTGTTCCGAACCAGGAAGGAAGGGCAGCGGTCGGTGCTGGTGCGCATTGTGGAAGGTGAGGCTGCCGATCCCGATCATTGTTCTCAAATTGGCAAATGTTCGATCCGCGATCTGCCGCAAGGGCTGCCCAAGAATACACCGATCGAAGTTGGCTTCCGATACCTCGAAAACGGCCGGCTGAGTGTGCGTGTGAAAGTGGCGAAATCTGACAAGATGTTGCGCCACGAGATCATGCGCGACAACAGCCTGACACGCGAGCAGCTTAACGGTTGGCGCAAGTACGTTTCCGGACTGCCGCCGTTGGCCGAAGTGGTGCGCGACGGTGGAACCACAACGGACGGCTCGTGATCAGCGGTGGTACCTGGCCACGGAGCACGAACGGCGGTTTCTCGCGGAAATGATGGCGCGCATTTGCTACGGTAGGATTTTACGCTTCGTTCGGGATTACGCCGGGAGGAGGCAACCGCTTCGCGGCCGTGATCGAAAAATCACCGTTCTTGGCGCCATTGACAATTGTGCGTCGATGCTTTGCCCGAGGTGCCTAAACCGAAACCATGTTCCTTTGAGAGGCAGCCATTATGTCGTCAGACGGGCCGAGCGGGCCGCAGGATGTACGGATGCGAGGTTTTGCACGGCGAACGCCGGTGGCGGAAGTGGTGCAATGGCTGCGCGGCAATTTGCAGACCCTGGGGAGTGAGGCGATTCCAGCGGTCGAGGCGGCGGGGCGCGTGCTGGTGAGCCCGGTGGCGAGCGAGGTGCATGTGCCCGGGTTCGCGCGTGCGATGATGGACGGTTTCGCCTTGCGAGCTGCCGATACATCGGGAGCTTCGACCTATAATCCACTCACGTTGAAAGTCGTGGGCGAGTCATTGCCTGGCGCGCCGTCATCCGCGTCGGTTGCACCTGGGCTGGCGATTCGCATTATGACAGGCGCGCCGATTCCGGCGGGGGCGGACGCGGTGCTGCCGGTGGAACGGGTCCGGATCGAAGCCGAGCAGATACATGCGTTGGATGAAACTTCGCCAGGTAAACATGTGGCTGAGGTCGGCGAGGACATTGCCCAGGGAGAGGTCGTGTTGTCGCCCGGCCGGCGGCTGCGTCCCCAAGATATCGGTCTGCTGGCGTCGATCGGTGTTGCGCAAGTGACCATCGTGCGCCGCGTACGCGTGCGGATCATTGTGACGGGAAACGAACTGCTGCCCCCGGGCAGCCGCCCCGAGGGCACAAGTATTGTTGATTCGAACAGCCCGATGCTTGCGGCGTTGATCCAACGCGATGGTGGCATCGCGTTGAATCCGGGGATCGTCCCCGATGATCCAGAACAAATCCGCGCCGCGTTGGGCGATGATGTCGATGTGATCCTGGTCTCGGGTGGATCGAGTGTCGGGAAAGAAGACCACGCCCCACGCCTGTTGGCTGAAGAAGGCGAGTTGGCCATCCACGGAATTGCGATGCGCCCGAGCAGTCCGACTGGCATCGGGAGATTGGGCAACCGCTGGGTGTTTCTCTTGCCAGGCAATCCGGTCTCCTGCCTCTGTGCCTACGACTTTTTCGCCGGTCCCGCGATTCGCGTGTTGGGCGGCTACGATTGGCAATGGCCCTATCGCAAGTTCGAGGGGAAACTGCGGCGCAAATTGGCTTCGATGATTGGGCGAGTCGATTACGCGCGTGTGCGGCTGATTGATGATCAGGTCCAACCGTTGGCGGTCAGTGGTGCTTCGATGCTCAGCTCAGCCACCCGCGCTGATGGATTCGTGATCATTCCCCAAGACAGCGAAGGTTATGCTGAAGGGGCCGATGTGACTGGATTCCTGTACGATCTGTAACCTGGGCACGCCACCAGAACAGGAGGCCATGCTAACGGGTTTGAGGGTAAATCAGGCGATTATCCGAGAAAAAGCTTAACAGCCATTGCTTCCGATGCCCATGGATCGCAGAATAACTGCTGATCTCGTTGCCGTGGTGGCTTTGCAACCTCGCGGCAGTCAGTTGATCTCTTCCCCGTCGAGCGGGGCATTGAGCGGTTGAATGAAGTTTACGCACAACGTCTTTGGAGCTCGGCGTATTCGAGAAACAGTGTTGTCCAGTAAAGGTATTCTTTGCCATGAATAATGCATACAACCGGCCGACGAGTAAGGGGTACGATCGACGTGCAGTGGCTTGGTGTCTCTTGGCCGTAATTCTTTGCCTCCCGAACGCAGTTCACGCCGACATGACGATCCGTGATTATGACGCGAAGCGACATGATCGTTTCTACTCGGGAAATGACAAAGCGTTTGTTGGTGAATCGTACGACTGGTCGGGCGTTGGCAACGCCAGTAACAGATGGGTGACGATGGTCTCGCCGACTTATTTCTTGAGTGCCTCACATCTTAAGCCAACCGGCAGCGTGACGTTCTACGAGGAGAATAGCAAATCGACCGGTGGACATACCTATACAATCGCGGGTGGCCAGCGAATCAGTGTCGGCGGCAATGGAACAGATCTCTGGCTTGGAAAGCTAACGACGTCTTTAGATCCCGCGCATCAAATCAAGTATTACTCTGTCTTGGATCGGCCGTCGGAAGCATCGTACATCGGGATGGAGCTCTACAATTACGGCAAACCCGATCGCGTTGGCAGGAACGTTGTCGACAGTTTTGTGACGGCAACGGTTTCGGGTTACGAAGGGCGATCGATGATCTTCGACTACGATGATGACAACGTCATCGACGTGGGAGGTGACGAGACCAAATTGGTGTCCGGTGACTCGGGAGGTCCCAGTTTCACTCCTTGGAACGGCGAGCTCACGCTGATGGGCATTCATTGGTTTATCGATACCGACGCCGATGGAAAAGAGCTTTCCGGCGATACGTTTGTGCCTGCCTATATCAATGCCATCAATGATGCCATGGATGGCGAATCGCTTACGGTTGTGCCAGAACCGGCCACAATGGCATTATGGTTACTTGCGCTGCTTGGCCTTGCCGTTTCTTGGCGCCGTTGGCGATGAGGCACTTCTGAGATGAAACGCAACAGGATCACCGCCGCAGTGCTTGTCACTGTTGACGAAGACGGCCTACGATCCGAAGACCGATGAGTGCCGCAACGTCAGTTAGAAAAACCATGTTTGTTCGGCGCGCGCTGCGCGACCGTCGTGGCCAAGTACGAATACGACGGACTCGCGCGTAGGACGAAGAAGCACGGTGGCAAACACGCTCACTCGAATCGCTCCAGCCCCTACGGCGTTGGGGAGTTAGCAGATGCGGTTAACCGCAATCCCAGAGGAGCATCCTGAAAAAGCGGGGTTGAATACCGGACATCATGTGTTGGGATAGTACGCTTGCATGACGCATTGTGAGTGCAGGGGACTTTTTCAGGATGCTCTGGCGGGATGCGCGCTGTACGGTGGCGTTTGCATGACGCGACCCCGCTTGCCAACGGCACCGGCTCGGCACGTCGCGGCACCTGGAACCTCACTCGGCGTGGCGCAGAAGCGTGTCTTTGGATGCGGATACGCCTCGACGCGCCGACCTTCAGCGCGCATGCCGCCGCTGACGGGAGCGTAAGGAAGCCGTCACACTGACTCGAACCGTATCGCGTTCCACTTGCACGCGTGTTGCCGCTTCAACGAGCACTCACATCCGCTCGCGGTTGCGTTGTGTGATATTGGCAGCGCATTCTTGCGCTCGATCAGCCAGTGCCACCCGATGCCACCCAACTGGTTCCAAGAACAAGAATAGGTGATGAACCTGATCGCGTGCCATTGGCCTGAGATGGATCCACGTGTTGATGCGACCTCGGCAGAGTGGCGATGTGGTGGAACGTTTTATGCTCGGCCGTGTTTGTGATGGTGCGTGTCACCCAGGGTTCCGTTCGCCTTCGGCGACCTCCACCCTGGGCTTCCATAGCAGCGGCCCTTCGGGCCGCACGCGTCAGACCGCACCGGCATGTGACACGTGCATGGCATCGACCTGGTGGCACTCACATCCGCTCGCGCTAGTGCAACGCGACGACGCCTTTACCGAATGGCGAACGGGATCGCACGGTGTTCGTTTCGGCAAAGAAGGCTCGGCTGCGCTCGGAAAATAAGTTGCCGATGTGGTTGTCAGTGTATTGAAAGAGCGGACGCCTTGAGCCGTAAGACTCTTACCTTGTTCGGTTGATTAGGCTGGCATTGAGCACTTGGTTTTCAGCTCCCGTGCGGATGAGTTTCGCGTCGACCGCCTGCGAGCAGCGACGCGGTACGACGTCGATTCGTTTTGCCTTGTCAGTCATCGAGTGGACTAGCGCGGTTCGATCACTTCGACTGGACTCACTCAGCCATTTTGCCCGCCTTATCCTGGGTCTGTGTTGTATCTGAAGTGTCGGCCGAGAGACGCCGGAAACGCACGTTGCGGCACTTGAATGCGGCGGGTGTCCTTGACGGTCGAGTCTGGCCAAACGTGAGAGTCCTGGCAGGGTTCTGCGAGAACTCGGGATCGTCGAGGTACTCTTCGTCGTCGACAAGAATTTGAATCCGACCCGGTCGCAACTTGACCTGTAGCTGATGGAAGGGTAGCCGCCGCAAGTGATGGATTTGTTCGCGGCCAGTCCCACCACCTCTTCGTATGTACAGACCGTGTCCCGCCGAGCTTATGCAAATGCCAGTGTTTGAATCATCAAGATATAGATCGCCGCAGTTTGCTGAACCGAGGGCTATGGCCATCCAGGGTTCCTCGGATTCGAATGGGCAACCCGAAAACTCGGCTTCAACGACAAAAGGAAGTGGGAAATCAGCGAGCGGAGTCAGCTGGATACTGGGGCTATGATCTTGGCTAGTCACTTTAATCGTATGGTCTTCGTCGACCTGAACCTGGCCGCTAGCGTACCAACCGATCATCTCTTTTTCAGCAGGCAATTCAACCCATTCATCCCGGTAGAAGCGGGCAAGTTGATCGACCACCGCCGCGAGGTCGCGCAAGTAGGGTTGAAGCTCGGGCCGGTCGTCCAATGCGCTTGCTTCGTCAATGTGCTTCTGAAGGGCTTCGAAGTAGGCGGGTGGCGTATCATCGGCGCGCTCACTCGCGAGTGCCTCCTCGACTTTCTGGACGAGCTTGACCGCCGGCCCGGTATGCGCGTAGGCTTGGCCTCGGACCGAGGTCATCTTCTTGAACCTCCAATCGAAGTTGCGTTGGCGAAAATCCTGCCCCCACTGCTCAAAGATTTCCCGCGCCGCCTGGTAGTCTCCGGCGGTGACCAAGATCGATGCGAAACTGGCCCACACGCTGTCAATGTCCTCAAAGGTGTGACTGCCCTTCTTTGCTGCGGCCCCCAACTTCTTTTGAAAGCGTTTCACAAAGGCGACGGCGCCTGGAATGGCGACGAGATCGTCGGGATCGTCCAGGTCACGCTCGATGGCGAACAAAATCGTGACCGCGTTGGCGGGAATACTCGTATCCCAGCGCTCGGTGCGGATACATTCGTCGGCGAATTCCAGCATCTCCCGGTAAGAACCTCCCCAACGGGGCAGAGTAGCCCTTTGAAACGCGGTATAGGCCGGAGTGAAGTCAATCTGTGCGTGCACAGCTTCATTAAACCAATCGCGTGGCGACCACCGCATGCTCTCACCCGCCATGGCAACGCTAACTAATTGAGTCGCCGCCTCGGGATACTCCGGGTGTATTTGCCAGGCGCGACGAAGATGAGCCATGCCACGAGGCAAGTAAGCGCGGAAACCCGCCCATTGTTCAGGCCTGACCTCCATCGCGTAGCGAGTGCCACGTTGCTTCCAAGCCAGTGAGGCATAGTATCGCCCAGCCAGCATATGCATGACCCACGGATCAATATCCGGGTTCGCGAGTGCCGCCCCATACAGGTTCATCTTTGCATCAGCAGGCAATCGGTTAAACAACGCCATGATTGGCCGCAAGATGAGCCTCTGATTCTCGTACTCCGCCTCCGCACCCAGGTAAGCAACGGCCGTGGCGATGACCGCTGGAGGAACGTCCGCGAGTGTTGGACCACGCGTTTGTGCATCGAGTTCCCATAACCACGAGCAAACCAAATACTTTGTCAACGCCGGAAACTCGCCTCGCATGATTGGGGAGAAGACGCCTTCGAGGATCCCCATCGCTTGCTCGTAACGGTCCAAGTTGCGGAGCATGCCTGCGTGATAGGCCCGTAACATGATGTCGGTAGCGCCAGCGTCGAGAGCCGATTGTCCCAACGCCTGCACGCCTGCGGGTGTGAGCGAGTCCGGGGCACCCGCCGCGAATTTTGCGTACTGCGTCAAGAACGCTTTGCCACGCCGCTTGGCCTCGCCGGAATCCGAAGTGTTGTTCGCATAGTAGTCTAGCTCCCGCAGGCGATAGCGGAGGTACTGTTCCGACAACGCGTCTTGCGTGAGGACATTTTCGTCTGTGGGAATCCGATTCCGCTCAGCGGCTGGTATCTGTTCGCGTTGCGATTGGAGTGCTTCAACGTCGGCCTCGGTGGCGTCAAGGTCGCCCAAAAGCTTCGACTCTAACTCACTCACCTCCTCCTTCGTGTAGTTGTGAAGAACTACGACGAACTCATCTGGCACGCTCGGCTGCGCGGTCGCAGGCCCCGAGAGTGATTGAAGATTCATCAAAGGCCAAATTGCCAACGCAGCCAAAACTAATAGCGTGAACAACACTCCGACGATTAGTACGCGCGTAAGCGAGATACGTTTAGTTGACGGGTCCTTGCCCATGATTCGATATCCTCCTCATTGCCCCCAACCGTGACACCCAAGAAAACCGCGCAACTGTGGGCGGCGAACGCCTTGCCAGCGCGTACGTGCAGTATACCGCCGTGGCGCAGGAATGTCAGCATTTCCTGTGACCGTCATCAACCGTGCCAATGTTCCTACTCATGCCGCAGTGCATCAATGGGGTTGAGCAGAGCTGCTTTTAGGGCGGGAACGATGCCGAACACGATGCCGGTGCCGGCGGAGATGCCGAACCCGAGCAGAATGGCCCAGATCGGCACCACGACATCGACCATGCGTGGATGCAGACTGGCTAGTGAGCTGAGCGAGTAGCCCAACGCGATTCCCAATCCTCCGCCGATCAAGCTCAGCGTCATGGCCTCGGTAAGAAACTGCATAAGGATGTCCCGGCGCCGCGCGCCGACTGCTTTGCGCAGACCAATCTCACGCGTGCGTTCCGTCACACTGACCAACATCACGTTCATGATGCCGATCCCACCGACCAGCAGGCTGATTCCGACGATACCGGCCAGTGCCGAGACGGCGATATTTCCGACGTTGTTGAAGAAGGCCAGAATCTCGCCCTGCGTCTGCACGACGAAATCGTCTGGTTGGTACGCTTCCAGGCCGTGCCGCCGGCGCAGCAGATTGGTGATTTGGGCTTTCGCTTCCGGCACCACTTCGGCCGTGTTGGCTTGTGCCGCAATGACCATGCTACGACGAAAGAATGGGTACATCTTCAAAGCGGTTGTATAGGGGATCAACACGACATCGTCGAGGCTCTGGCCGAAAAAACTGCCCTTGCTTTGCAGTACGCCGATAACCCGAAACCGGCGACCGTCCAATAACATACTCTCGCCAACGACTCCCTCGTCGATCTCGAATTTGCGGAGGATCTCGCGCCCGACGACGCAGACCTGCTGCGCTTGTTCGACGTCGACCAGTGCAAAAGGGCGCCCCGTGTCGACAGGAAAGTTTCGCACCGTGTGATACGCTGGTGCCACGCCTTCAATGTTCACGGTAATCTCTTCGCCGTTGTAACGCAGTTTCACGCCCTGCCGAGGTATCAATGGGGATACGCGTCGCAATGCCGAACAATGTGCGTCGATCGCATGGAAATCACTTTCATTCAATTCCACGCGTCCCAGCGCCTTGCCCGCCTCGCCGACCGGTCGTTGTGGGGCCACAAAAACAGCGTTGGTCCCTAGCCCTTCGAGAAACGACGAGACGTAGCGCGTGAAACCCTGTACGACGCTCACCACGGTGATCGTCGCCGTCACCGCAATGACGATCGCCAGGATCGTCAGCAGCGAACGCATCTTGTGCGTTACCAGTTGTTCAATCGCGTTGAAGGCGTTCGCCAGCAATAGCATTACCCTTGGTCTCCGTCATCAGTTAACTTCGCTATTGTCTTGGTAAGCGTTCACGGCTCTTGGCCGCGAGCTTCGGTGTCTTGTATCGGGCTTTTCAGGCCTGGAGTCTGGAGATAACCTGAATCCGGTGTCTAACGGCATCAGCAATGGTTGTGTCAGCCCGCTGGGCTTGTCGGCTGGCGAATCAACGGCAGGCTGATGCTTGTCGTTCTATTTCATGCGCGGCATCGGCTGCAGGAGTCAATAAACGCCGCAGTCAGGTACCATTTGTATTCGCGACACGCACGTTTGTTTCTCGACAGTCGTTCCGTGCGCCACAACCAAGGACTCTCAACTCTGGACTCTCGACTCTCGACTCTCGACTCTCTCGTCCGCCTCCACTTGGCCATCTCTAAGTCGCACGATCCGACGGCACCGTTGCGCAATGTCCGGTTCGTGCGTCACCACCACGATCGTCTGGCCTTCCGCGTGCAGTGTATCGAAGAGGTCAAGGATTTCGTCACTTGTGCGACTGTCCAGGTTCCCTGTCGGTTCGTCTGCCAACAAGATGGCCGGTCGTTGCACCAACGCGCGCGCGATGGCCACACGTTGGCGCTGGCCACCCGACATCTGATTGGGACGATGCTTGACGCGATCCTGCAACCCGACCCGCTGCAACGCCTCCATTGCCCGCGCACGGCGATGGGGAGTGCCGGAATAGATCAGTGGCAACTCGACGTTTAGCAACGCTGTTTGACGCGGAAGCAACTCAAACGTCTGGAACACAAACCCAATCCGGCGGCCACGGACACGCGCTAACGCCGATTGCGAAAGTTTGGCGACATCTTGACCATCAAGCCAATACTGCCCGGCCGTTGGAACGTCAAGCAGGCCCAAGATATTGAGCATCGTTGATTTGCCCGATCCGGACGACCCCATGATCGCGACCATCTCATTCTCGTAGATTCTCAGGGCGACACCGTTCAGCGCACGTACCAGCTCCGCTCCCATCTGGTATTCTTTCGTGATTCCATCAAGTCGAATGAGCGGTTCGCGCATCGTCATGACGCTTTCTCCGCGTCACGTGCCGACTGCTGGGTCTCTGGCTGCTGCGTCTTCGAGTCTTCGGGCTTAGGTGATTGTGTCTTAGGCGGTTGGCGTTTCGAGTCACGCGCTGTTTGTTTCTTAGCCTTTTTTGGGTCTTCTTTCTTCAGCTCGACCGGTTGGTCTTCTGCCATTTCGTCAAGGGTACGGAATGGTCCAATAATGACATCGTCTTTGCCGTCAAGTCCTTCGATAATCTCAATACGTTCTTCATCGCTGATACCGGTTCTCACGGGGCGAACCCGAGCGACTCCATCCTGCATGACAAAGACGATCTTGATGTACCGGACGCTCAGGTCTTTCCCTTTCTCGGCGGGCGTTTTCGGTTGTTTTTCAACCCACTCACGCAGTTGTGGCGTGTCGGGCAAGTCTCGAAAACGCCGGTGCACGACCGCCTGTACGGGTACACTCATCGCATCGTGAACGCGTTTCACTTCGATCTCGACGGTCGCCGTCATTTCCGGGCGCAGTGCGCCGTGCTTCCCTTTCACGGCGATCAACGTTTCGAACGTGACGACGTCGTTGATCTTGGTGCCCTTGGGCGAAATCAAGTCGACTTGTCCGGGCACCGACACGGTTTGGTCGGCCTGCAGATAGATCTGCACGGGTTGACCGTGCCGGATCAACCCGACGTCCGTCTCATCAACATCGGCGCGTACCCGCATTTTGCTCATGTCACCGATTGTCATCAGCACGGTGCCCGGCAAGTTGGTCGTGCCGGCAATCACGACCTCGCCCACTTCGACGTCCAGGTCGATGACGGTGCCATCCATCGGTGAGCGGATCTCGGTCCGTTCCACTTCCTGTTCACTGTTACGGCGCATCGCGAAGCTCTCTTTGAGCTCATGGCGGCTCATCTCCAGAACCGCTTCCATTTTGGTCAGTGTCGTCTCGCCGTTACGAACTTCATCGGGCGTGGAAAACCCACGCGATTCCAATTTGTGGTACCCTGCGGCGTCGAGTTGGGCTTTATCCAAATCGGCTTGCGCCATATCGATGGCTGCTTTGAGTCGCTCGATGCGCGCTTCGGTTGACGCGAGACGCGCACTGGCGTCTTCTCCGTTGAGTCTGACCAACAGATCACCCTCTTTGACCGTGTCTCCCTTCTCGACCAATACTGCATCGACTTGTCCCATGATCTGGGAGGCAATGTCCGCCTCCTCCACCAATTCGATCGTCCCGGGTGCCGTCACGGTCTGAACAATCTCCGCGCGTCTTGGGTGTTCGACTTCCACCTCTTTGGTCGGCAGTCGCTTCTTGATGCGCCAATCAACGTCCAACTTATCGGCATTGCGACGGAGATTGACGATCGCGACAGCCGTCGCAACCACCGCAAGGAGTGAGAAGATGATGATTACTCGTCGCATAACTCTATTCCGAATGTGCCATCCGCTACGAACGTGTGTTCATGTCCCACACGTTCGTGGCTGCAAGGCTTCCTGCTTACAAACTGATAACGTGACTCAGCGCGTCTATTCTTGTCTTCGGCCTTCGGCGTTTCCCATTTATCGCGCCCGTGATATGCGCGTGACTTTTGCTCGCATCGACCGCACTGCCAGAACGATGGTGTTCACTGCGGCATGAGCGCCATTCGCATACTCAGATTCACGGCCAACGACAGGCCAAAGGTGACCGAAAACTCAGTGAGCGCCAGCGCGACACAGACCAACACCGCAACCAATAGGTTGGCCTGTCCACGTCGCCAAGTCGACCATGCCATGCCAAGCCACCCGAGCAAAGCGAAACAGTCGATCTGTTCGAGCAGCGTCCATTGGCTGGCCGTAAAAAAATCCTGAGGAAGAAACATCAGCACGGACGTACTTACCGTCGAACGCTGTAACACCAGCATCAAGACAACTCGGACTGCAATCGCTAATACCCAAACACCCTGCCAGGCGATGCATTCGTACATGGCCATTGGGAACCGCACTTGACGTCCGGTGGTTGCCGCCACGGCACTCATGGCCACCGCTACCGCGAAGGCACGTAGCCCAAGCGTCAGCGGCACGACCAGGAAATCGCCCAACGCTGCGATCACTGTCCAGAACGGCAACGTGTCTCGTTGCATCTGGATCGCCTTGCGGACCACATCCTCACTCTCCTCGCCCAGCTGCTGCTTTTCGACCACGGCTGCGCCAGTTTCCACCGCTTTTGCCAAGCTGTAATCAGGCACTCCGGTGGACCAGATCACTCCGTTCAGCACGACGACCAGCGCGATCCAGCAGGTCAATAACCATCCCCAGGCGGGGGTGTCATTGCCGTTGGTAATGCTGTTCGATGTGGAAGTAGTGGGCTGCCTCGACATATGCTCTTCTTCACCTGTACGCCCGTCGACTCGCCGGCAACTACGTTGCCGCGTGACGATATTGGCGTCTTGCCAATCGCTCCGAGTCTCGATTCTGGCGATCGACTTGCCCTCGTGTCAGGTGGTCGATCGTTCTGGGAAGCTAACTGATAAACGCTATCTGATAAGCACTGTTCGCTCTTGAATTCGTTCGGTCTTGCTGCTGATTATGGGTCGTTACACGACCGACTCTTATCACACGAATATCGGCTGGAGGCCTTCAGATCATTCGCCTCCCCCCCATTTTCGTCCCTCCTTGTATTCGCCCCGCCACCGCGTCGCTTGGGGTGCGCTGCTGTGCGCACCAATGTCGCACATGCGAGGTCCCAATGTCGCGTAATCGAGGTTGTTGTGGCGAATTCCGCTCAACCCCCCGCACGCACCGACATGCATCTGATTCTGCTTGCCGCGGCACCGGGCCGCAAGGCGCAGGACTCCTGGATCGT
This sequence comes from Planctomycetota bacterium, assembly GCA_024277285.1. Next base: position 5,445 of record JAJRVM010000044.1, on the reverse strand, counting down.
GTCCCAAACACATCTTCACCCGTGTGAAATCGCTCGTTATTGGCGGGCCTGAAGGTGTTTTAACGATGCGTCAAGAATCCTCGAACCAGGGCAATTGGTGCGAATCAAGCTGGGTGACATTTGCGGCTCGACCCAGAATTCATTGAGCCGGGTGGGGAAAGCGGACGACACGATGCGAAGAGCCGTGTGTCCAAATTGTTGACTGTGGTACCCCCCTGTTGGGATGTGTGCCCATTTTGAGCTACGCCGTCAATGCCCTTGCGACTGCGGCGATCCCGTACGTGGATCCGGGAACCCATCGCCAGGGAACCCAACAACAAGAACTACCCAGATGGGATGCACCAAGTTTCGTCGTTGAGGCTCGGTGTATGGACAACCTTTCGTGCGAGAGTGGCTTTGCCGTTCCGTTACGGGGCGATTTCAGGTTTTCGCAACAGGTTGTCCACACTTAATCCACCGGTGGCAAGAGCCGGCAAGGAGCTGATGGCATGCGAGGCATACGATTCACGGCCCCAGTGTTGTTGCGAGTCACAGTGTTGTTGCTAGTCACGACGATGGCCCTTCTGTTGGCCGGCCGCGCAGTAGCTCAGGAGGGCATGCCAGGAAAGGACGCCTCAGCACCTCGGCAGCATCTCCTTTCCCAGCAGCGTACCCCGGCCGATAACGGGCAGCTTCCGGCATTTCTCAAGCCGCCTCCCAAAGAACTGCTCCAGCGAGGTCTGCAGCCGCTCGCAACCGAGTTGCCTGACACGCGTACGCGGGAAGGGCTACTCCCCCCCGATGCGAGCCAGGGACTTTTCGACAAGCATCTATCCAGCGCCGATCATTATCGGGGCGCCCACTGGGCGCCATTGAGCGTTCATTGGCTACCATCGGAAATTCGCTATCGGCCGCTCTATTTTGAAGACGCGATGCTCGAGCGACACGGGCAGTCGCGTCATCCGCTGATCCAGCCACTTGCCTCCGGCGCTCGGTTTTTTGCGACCATTCCGGCCCTACCGTACGCTGCCGTTGTAAACCGCCCTCACTGCCCAACCAGTACGCTGGGGCACTTCCGTGCCGGGAGCAGCGCGCCCTGTTTGCTGCAACGTCCACCCTTGCAAATGGACGCGGGGCTATTCGAGGCTGGAGTGGTTGTCGGCTTGATCTTCCTCATTCCGTAGCCGCGAAACCGGCATAACAGGAAGAATCGTGCCAGCGGGGCGCTCGTCACGGCACGGTAACCGCAACGACCGAGCGAATCGCTCCAGTAGGCTGATTCGTATCGTCGATACGAACGATAGCACGATTACAATCGGATAGCGTGTTCCGCGCCGTCCGTCATGCCATCCCGTTTGCACTCGCCTGGATGGGTACTTTCCCGCCAGACCGCCCCGCCTGACTCGTTACGGACCGATCTTCCATGCACAGCATCCGCTACATGATGATGCTCCTGGCAACCCTTGCGGTAACATCATTCGGGTGCCAGTTCGGCCACGACGAGTTCCATTTCCCGGTTGGGGCACACTCTGAGCAGCCGATCCGCGACCACCAAATCGGTCCTCATCAGTCGTTTGCCACGGAGATCGAGTATCCGGACGTGGAGTCGGTGATCGACCCGGACATTGCGGCCACGACCGGTCCGCGCGCGATCGACAACCCACGCGATCAAGAGGCGCTTGATCTGACATTGGCCGAGGCCGTACGGTTGGCGTTGGGTAACGGTGAAGTGATTCGTAGTCTCGGTGGCAACGTCGTCGCAGCGCCTTCGAGTTCACAGACCATTTTTCAGCCCGCGTTGGCCGAGTCCGATCCGCGCCGCAGTGTGGAAGCGGCGCTCAGCGAATTCGACGCGCAGCTTACGTCGAATCTTTTCTGGAACAAAGTTGACCGAGGCATTAATCAGACGTTCGCTGGGCTGTTCTTACCCGTCTCGCAACAGTTCGTAGGTACTTACGATATCGAACTGGCCAAGAGAACGGCGACGGGAGCGCGTTTTGCGTTGCGGCACCACACCAACTACAACCGAACGGAAGTCGCCAATCCCTCATTGCGATTCAACAGCGTCTATCAGATTGATTATGAAGCAGAGTATCGTCAGCCGTTGTTGCGTGGGGCGGGTGTCGAATTCAATCGAATTGCTGGACCTAACTCGACTGCCGGTGGTGCCAACGGCGTGCTGCTGGCACGCATTAATACCGATATCAGCCTGACCGATTTTGAAGCGGGCGTGACCAATCTGGTCAGCGACGTGGAGCAAGCCTATTGGGACCTCTACTTTGCTTATCGCGATCTGGACGCGAAATTGGCCGGTCGCGACAGTTCGTTAGTAACGTGGCGAAACATCGCCGAGCGTCTGCGCATTGGTCTGCGCGGCGGCACTCCGGAAAACGAAGCTCAGCTCCGTTCACAATATTTCACGTTTCAAGCTGCCGTAGAAGACGCGACAAGCACATTGTACACACGCGAGGAGCGGTTGCGTTACCTGTTGGGGTTTCCGCCCAATGGGCCACAATTGATCCGCCCGGCGACCGAGCCGACGACGGCCAAAGTGGTCTTTCCGTGGCAATCGGTGTTGACCGAGGCGTTTTTCCGGCGCGTCGAGTTGCGGCGCCAGAAATGGCAAATCAAACGTCGTGAACTCGAGCTCGTCGCAGCACACAACTACATCAAACCGCGGCTCGACGCGGTTGCACTCTACCGCTTTCGTGGCTTGGGGGACAAGCTGATCCAGTCACCTGGTCCGACCGGGTTCGAGTCGGCGTACCAGAACATGACGACCGGCGATTTTCAGGAATGGCAATTTGGCCTGCAGTTCGAAGTTCCGATCGGATTCCGCCGCGAGTTCACCGCATTGCGCAATGCGGAACTTCAGCTGGCGCGTGAGCGTGCTCTGCTCAAGGAACAAGAATTTCGTGTGTCGCACGACCTCAGTGAAGCGGTGCGCAGTATGCAGCGTGCCTTTCAATTAATGAAGACGAATCTGAATCGACGCGTTGCAGCCTTCTACGAAGTCGAGGCGCTGCGGGCTCGATTCGATGTGGGATTCGAGCAACTTGATGTGCTGTTGCGTGCCGATCAACGGCTAGCGAATTCCGATAGTGCCTATTACCGTTCGCTGGTGGACTATATGCTTGCCATCCGTGATGTGCACCGTGCCAAGGGCTCGTTGCTCGACTACGATGAAGTCTCGTTGGCCGAGGGCGCTTGGTCGACCAGAGCGTATCGTGAATCGGTGGAGCGGTCGCGGCATTATAAACAAAGAACCATCGATTATGGACTGAGTCACCCACGCCCGTTGAGTCGCGGTCCTTACCAGCAACAGACCGCGGAGACACTCCCCACCCCTGAACTCGAGGGATTGTCGTCACCGAGCATCGAACGCCTGCCGCCAACAGATCCCGCTCCAGCTCTCGGTCCTGATCAACCCAGCCCCAGTCGAACCGGCTCAGACTAGGCTTCGTCTCAAGACTCATATTTATCACCTTGCGTTTCGCGTAATCTGCTGAAAATGACATGGATTTGCCGCGCGAAAAGACGTTTTGAGACAAAGCCTAGGCTTTGCTTCAAAACGTCCTTTCACGCAGCCGAGCGGCACGTTTTTCCGGCAGTTAGTATCGGTCAAGAAATACCTGTCTTCCCACCCATGGCGTGGGGAACAAGACAGTCCGTAATCCTTGAACCAACACGGCAGTTATTGATTCGTCGATCCTTACGCGGAGTAGCCGGGAGCATTTCCGGGTTTTGAGACGAAGCCTAGTTCCCCGACACGACGCCAGAGTTCGAGTGGCCCGTGCTTTCTGGCGCGCCACTGGGCAGTCGATCTTGCAGGCCGCAAGCGGTGGCAGAACTCTGGACCATCCGTGGAATGACACAACTCCATCAGAGCTCCAAGAGCCTTTGCGCGACGCAGTCACCGCTACGCCAAAGCAGTTGAGGCGGCACTTGCAAGACGCGATGGACTGGACGCTTGACAACCGGGATCTCAACGTGGCGAACGCTATCATCATCTACGGATGGAACGAGAATGACGAAGGGATCTGGCTGGTTCCCACGCTGAAGCTCGAGGGCGGTGCGGACAGCAGCCGTTTGAAAGCCATATCACGAGTGCTATTACGCAAGTGAGCCATTGCGTGCCGGTGGCACTAACAGGACCCTCTTCATGACATCACACACAACGAGTTTACCCGAACAATTGCAACGTTGGCTGACCGCGGCCGTCGAGCAAGAAGCGTCTGATCTGCATCTGGTCGTTGGGCATCCACCGATGCTGCGAATCCATGGCAATCTGACACCACTGGATGAACCCGATCTGGTCAAACAGCAGCTGGATCGATTGCTTCCGGCCGTTTGTCCATCGCCGTTCGTCGAGCGTTTTGAAGCGGAGAAGAACACCGACTTCTCGCTGGAGCTCTCGATCGCCGGCCGCGAACAACGGTTCCGCGCCAACTATTTCTTCAGCGGTCGAAACATGGGCGCTTGCTTTCGAGTGATTCCTGCCACGATCCCTGACTTTGCATGGGCCCGATTCCCCGTCCAGGTGGCCGACAAGCTGACGAGTTTTCGTAACGGCTTGATCCTGGTCTCCGGCGTCACCGGTTCTGGCAAGACGACCTCATTGGCGATGTTGGTCAATAAATTCAACCTGGCGGGTGGGTATCGAATCATCACGATCGAGGAACCCATTGAATACCGTTTTCCACGCGTGCCCGCATCGGTCGTAACGCAGCGTGAAGTCGGAGTCGATGTAAGCACGTTTGCCGACGGACTGAAATACGGGCTACGCCAAGATCCCGACGTGATACTGGTCGGCGAGATTCGTGATCGCGATACGGCCCAGATCGCACTGAGTGCCGCGGAGACCGGACACTTGGTTCTTTCCACGCTCCATACACGCGACGCAAAAGGCGCCATTTCGCGGTTTGTCGACCTCTTTCCGCAAACCGTTCAACATGAGGTTCGTTCGCAGTTGGCTATGAGTTTGCGCGCCGTTGTCAGTCAACATTTGCTGCCGAGCATTGTGCCGGGAGAAAGACGCGAATTGGCGTTGGAGATCATGCTCAATAATTTGCCGATCGCCAGCGCTATTCGCTTTGGCAAGATCGAGTCGATTGACAATTGCATCCTCACCGGTCGGTCGGCAGGCATGCTCACACTCGATGAAGCGATCCGCCGGCTGATGGTGGACGACCGCATCGATCGTCAAACTGCCGAGCGTTTTGTTGCCGATCTCACATCGCTGGATCGCAGACGCTAGTGCCGCCTATTCGGCATTCGAAGATGACCCGAAAGGATCGCGCACTCCCGGCAAGCGATTCAAGATTCAAGATTCAAAGACACCCTGATTTTGTGGCTTGGTTCCCGATCAGCGTGTGCTAGCAGGTAAGCAGTCCAACCCGGGCCAAGCGAGAACGGCACCCCACCAAGCTCAGCGTCTGTCCTCGCGCGAGCTCGCAGTGCAATGCG
>JAJRVM010000043.1 GCA_024277285.1 Planctomycetota bacterium | reverse complement strand
GATTTTCGATCGGCACGAACGGCCGCAAAACGAAGACAGCCTGAATCCTGGTTCTTCGCGGTCGGGTCCAGATGGCCGCTAGCAATGCATTGATAGCAATGTTGCTTTGCCGAACCTCTCAACGGAACCAAGACAGCCTGATTCCCGATCGTCAGCGGGTGCGGTCAAGAGGCCACCGATGGGCACGGATCATCACGGATTGCTCCCCAAAGCCAGACAGTCTGATTTTCGATCGGCACGAACGGCCGCAAAACGAAGACAGCCTGAATCCTGGTTCAAAACGAAGACAGCCTGAATCTTGGTTCTTCGCGGTCGGGTCCAGATGGCCGCTAGCAATGCATTGATAGCAATGTTGCTTTGCCGAACCTCTCAACGGAACCAAGACAGCCTGATTCCCGATCGCCAGCGGGTGCGGTCAAGAGGCCACCGGTGGGCACGGATCCTCACGGATTGCTCCCCAAAGTCAGACAGTCTGATTCTCGATTGGTTTGCCGTTAGGCGTGACGGGGAACGCCTAGGGTGCGCCAAAGTTGCTATTGACTGAGGAACACGATCTGTCGGGAAATGTATACACGCTAGCATTCACTTGAATGCTCGTGGCCACGTTGCCGTTTCGGGCGATTCAGCGAATACAAGTAGTTATCGCCATTGAGGATTGGCAGTCCGAGCAGAAACAAATCCTCCTAGAGCGGATCAGGGCGAATACAGCCCGCAATAGCAACTTTGGCGCACCCTAGGGAACGCCCCGCTGAGTGGTGTGTTGCAGCTGCACTGGTGGTGGGGTGGAAGGGCAATTGCCCTTCACGCGACTTGGCCGTTCTGGTATGTAGCCCCACCGGCTCCCGTTATTAGTCTGTGGTGTCAACGGTGAAGCTGCGGGATGAATAGGTTTCGACCAGAGGCAGAGTGACCCCGAAATCTTGGTCCAGGATCGATTGTGGGACTATTACCATGAAACGCCTGTCGGTACGGTTATCAGTCGTGGGTGCGGTGTTGGCGCTTGGGGCGGCAGCGATCGCACACAGCGTGCTCTCCGACAAGGAAGCTGCGCCGGATAAAGAAAGCGTGATCAAGACAGTTGCGCAAGGAAAGCAGCCTGCGGCGAAACCGCCGGCTCCGATCCGTGTTCAACGGGATGAAAGCCAGCAAGCATCGCCGGCTACGGAGGCGTTACAGCCACCCCCATCATCTTTCTTTTCTGGCGACAATTTCTCCGACGACACTGCGCTGCGCACTGTTAGTCATGAATCCGCAACGGATGAATCGACCAAGTCGGCGGCGGCGATTCCTACGGCGGATCCTACTTCGGCTGGTGGAGGATTCCCGGTTGGTCCACCCGACCGCGAACTTGGCAACGCGTTACCGTCGGCGATCGCCGACTCGTCATCAGGAGGCTTTCCTGTTCCGCCTCCAACGCGGCCATCACCAGTTTCCGAACCGCCCGTGGCAGGATCGGTTGCCGATGCCGCACCCGCCAGCCCAACCTCCGGCACGCTCACTCAGGGCAACGAGCAACCACCTGCGGCTCCCGGTTTCGCATTGAGCGAGACTGAGCGCCCGCTGCCGACTGACGCGTCAACGTCGTTTCCCGCGACTGCGCCGACCACCAGTGCACTTGTCGCGAGCACAACTCCGGCTGCCTCCGTCGTGGCAGACAATCCGGCGGCGCGAACCGTTTCTGACGGGTTGGGTGGATCCCTTGACAGCGCGTCCTCACCACCGCCAAGTGTGGGGCGTACGACTGCGGTTGAGGATTCCATTAGCACCCCGCCGCCCGCCGTTGGAGGCATGACGAGTACACCTTCGCCGACTATTGACACGACGGACACTTCGTCGCGATCTACTCCACCTGCCGTAGGTGCCATGTCATTTGGTCCGACCGCTGGTGTGGCAGGTGGTGTGGCGGGAGCTGCATTGGCGCACGGTTTGAGTCGTTCCGACGATAACGCATCATTGCAGTCTCCAGCGACAATGCCTGGAGCCGCGGTGTCTCCTTCGGCCGGTACGGTTTCGCCCGCAACTGGGTCGCCCGCAACTGGGTCACTGGCAACTGGGTCACTGGCAACTGGGTCACTGGCAACTGGGTCACTGGCAACTGGGTCACTGGCTAACGCGTATCAAAACGCGGCCGTGCCCAATACGGCAGCCACTGCGCCAGCAGCGCATCTGAGCAACCAATACGACGCGACTGTTGGGGGGGGGAATCTAATGCCCACCCCTTCGGTCGTACCGACAACCGGTCCCGGTCTCGTGCCGGGTGGACCGGCCGCGCTCGTAGCGTCGAATCTGCCGGGCGATCGACAACTCGAAGGACAACAGGCACCGTCCATCTTGATAGAAAAGACTGCGCCGCAGGAAATCCAAGTGAACCGTCAGGCCACTTTTCAGTTGCGCGTACGTAACAACGGCAACGCGCCGGCGCAAAATGTGGTGGTGGTGGATCGCGTGCCACGTGGCACTACTTTCATCAGTGCCACACCGGCCGTCACTCCGAGTGCGGATGGTACACTTGTCTGGCGGTTCGACGTGATCAAGCCGGGCAGCGAAGTTGTCGTGTCCATGAACCTGTTGCCGCAAATGGCAGGCGAGATTGGTAGTGTCGCCCAGGCCACTTTTCAGGCACAGGCGTCGGTGCGTACCATTTGTACCAAGCCGGAATTGAAGGTCGATGTTTCCCTCCCTCAACAAGTGTTGATAGGCCAACCCGCCACAGTAGAGATCGCGGTCACCAACATCGGCAATGGTGCCGCAGACAAGGTGTTAATCGAGGAAGATGTTCCCGAGGGCTTCACGCATGCGGCGGGGCGCGAATTGGAGCATGAGATCGGCACACTCAAACCGCAGGAAACACGGCGTTTGACCTTGGTAATCGACAGCAAGAAGCCGGGTGACTTCAAGAACCGGTTGACCGTCCGCGCGGAAGGCGATCTGTTTGTCGAAGATGTTCGTCCCATCAAAGTTACGGCCCCTCAGTTGAAAATCAGCATGCAAGGTCCGTCACGCCGTTACCTGGACCGCCAGGCAACTTATCTGGTCCATCTGGCCAATCCGGGGACCGCATCGGCACGCAATGTCGAAATGGTCACGTACTTGGCCAAGGGAATGAAATACGTAACGAGTGACAATCAGGGCCAGTACGATACGAAGACGCACGCCGTCTATTGGAGCCTGGAAGAGTTGCCGGCTGATAAACAAGGTGACGTGCACGTGACGGTATTGCCGATCGAGCCTGGCAACCAGAAACTCAAGACAGATATCCACGCCGACCTGGGGTTGAAAGATGTCTGCGAACATGAAGTAACTGTTGAAGGTCTGGCCGAGCTCGTCTTCGTCGTCTCGGACGTGGCTGATCCGATCGAAGTTGGCAGTGACACTACCTATGAAATCAAAGTGACGAATCGTGGCTCGAAGGCCGATGCGGACATCCAGTTAGTGGCCGAACTGCCGCCCGGAATTACGCCGACCAACGGCAGTGGCCCCACGCGGGCATCCGTGCAAGGCCAACGCGTTACGTTCGGACCTCTGGCACGGCTTGGGCCACAAGAGGAAGCGGTCTTCAAAATCCACGCCCGTGGCGCCGCCGTCGGCGACCATATCATTCGCGCTCAGCTTCGCAGTACCGAACTGCGAGTGGCGGTCACCAAAGAGGAAATGACCCGCGTCTACGCGGATAACTAGCCAACCCAGGCTGCCAACACGTCATTCGCCCCACACTCGGTCTTTTGTCGTCTTTGCACTTGCCACGATTTGAGCGTCGCTTTCCAGCCCAACCCTGGTGAGCCTACTTGCGATTGATGTACAATCGTAGCAAGCCGCTGTATGTAGCACAGCGGTGTGCGCGTTCCTGTGGTCACCGCCTCGGCCAGCAGGAGGCGGCCTGATGGCAACCTATTGAGGCTGGTTGCGTGAATGGCGAGTGCCACCCATGCCGTTCCACATTACGTGCGTATGCGGCCATCTAACGGTCGTTCCGGATGAGGCTGCTGGTCAGTCTCTCTGCTGCTCACGCTGCAACGCTGCGCTGAGTGTGCCCGATGTGGATGCGCCCAAGCCTCCGCCGATTCCCCCACCGGTAGCGACGGACCAGCCTGTTGTCGTCGTCGCGTCGCGAACCTCGCCAGCACGCCACGCGGGGAAGAGCCAGTATATGCAAGCCATCCAGTTGGTTGCAGGTGGGTTGGTCGCATTGGCGCTGCTCAGTGCCATTCCGATCTTCTTGGTCATGCCTCAGTCGACTCCGGACCCGTTGGTCGAATCGTTGAGTGACCGTATATTGGCACCTTGGTCCGTGGTCATCATGTTGGCTGCGATCCTCCACCTGGCCTATGCAATCTATCTCCTGCAGACGCGTGATTATGGCTGTGTCTGGGTCGTTTCTGTTTTCCTGTTGGCTGTGTCGACGGGCTATGCCATGTTGTTGGGCATGCGCATGCTGGCCACGCAAGGGAATCGCTTCTTGGCGTTGCTGCAGTTGGATAGCAGCGCGTTTCCGGCCAATCAGCAGACGCTCTGGTGTTTTCTGATGATGACTCTGACCGGCGTCATGTGTTACCTGGCCGGTCGCACGGCTTCGCGCTTACATGTCCTAGACACGGGGCTATCTCGCCCCTGACGGAATCTGGCATCGCGTTGCATCATGCCAGCTCCATGCAGAATGCTGGCGTCCGTCCTCAATTTCGCTGCCCCAGCGTCGGCGCCCGGACCGCCAATCGGCCACGCTACCTTGAGTCCCGGCAGATCGCACGTCTCTTTTTGGTTGTTGGTCATTCGCCGTCATGCGCTATTCTAGAGCGATGACAGTTTCGAGAAGTTGAGCGAGATGCCCTGCATGGGGATAACGCCATAGATTCCGCGCGTGAACAGCAACTCGATGAAGTCGTTCGTCCTCAACAGGTGGCTCTTGGGCACAACGACGATGTCACTGTCGCGCAGCCACACCTCGTCGGCCGGACAGGGTCGCTCCCCGAGCAATGCACCGCGAAGATCCAATTTGGTGGCCATCAATCGCCAATCTTCAGCGCGGCGGAATACGACGATCTGACGCAAGTTGCCACCGTTATTCCAGCCACCTGCCAAGGCGATCGCCTGCATGGCCGTGGTCGGCGCTTCGAGTGTGAAGCGGCCCGGTTGGCGCACTTCGCCGACCACGTAAACGAAGCGGGCGGCACGGCGCAACAGGCGCGGAGTCACGCCAATACCCGTGACGATGCGGTCGTACCGCTCGTCAATCTCCTGTTTCAACTCACCCAATGTCAAGCCTTGCGCGGGGACCGACCCGATCGCCGGCAACTGGATCGTCCCTTCGGGCGTTATGGTCGTCTGTTGCGCTTGGCCTCCGGTGCGGCCGTAGCGGCTATCAACCGCGGCACGCAAGTCTTCGAGGCGTGTGTTGACTTGGATCGGCGTGATCGTGATCGCCGGTACTTTATAGTACTTGGTATAACGTTCCTCTAGGTCCTTACGCAGATCGCTGACCGTGCGCCGCGCGGCTTGGACTTGGCCGAGCATCCGGAGCGTGATCATGCCGTCAGGTTGAATCACGAGTTCCCGATCGAGTGTTGAATCGATCATTGACTCGACGCGCACACGGTCGCCGACATTCAGTTCGTATGGTTGATTGCTCTCGATGCGCGTCAAACGGTATACGAATTCCAAATCATCTCCCACTCGCAATCGATACTCAGGAACGTGCACGTCTCGGAATGGCCCGATGTACTCACCTTGTGCCTTCGTCTCCCACGGAATCGGTTGCCGCGCGTCCCAGCCGGGTTCGCCCGAAAGCTCGCACTGCGCACCGCAGTCGACACCAACGAAACACTTGGACTGGCAACGGCGGAGCGGTTTGACGTTGCCGCGCGCGTCGATCACCTCGACCCAATCGACTTGTTGCGCGGAGTGGCCGGACGTCACCCGTTGGTTCGTCTCTCGCCCGTAGCGTGCGCGGACATGAGCATGGCTCGCATTGGCGGCGTTCCGTTGGGGCGGTGCGGCAACCGGGCTAGCCGCACGCGTTCGCTTGGAGTGCCAGTTCGTTGTGGCCGACAAGCCAGCGGCCAAACCAAGCGTGAGCAGCACCAAGGTCGTGGTAACCGCCACGGTGTAAGCTCGATTGCCGTGCCGTGGACTCGCGTTGGATCGATCGATTGGAAATCGCACCTTCATGTCCTTTTCTCAGCTTTGCCCGTCCGTGGTTGTTTTCCTGGACGTGTCACAGGGATCTCGATACGGAGACTCAAATAACCTGCGTGGGTCGGAGACCTTCGCCAGCCGTTTCTTCACAGGCAGTTTCGACCTTTGTAGGGGGAGTGTTCTGGAAGCGATTGCGGGGCGCGCCGGCGTTGGTCGGTGGCAGGCTTCGCACTTGGCTATCTCGTGATAAAAAATGTGACGCTGGCCAAGGGGCCAGACGACAAACGGCACCCCCGACCGCTATTGGCCCGGCGCCGGCCGCACTTCGGAAAACGTCTTGGGATCGACCCACCGGACCGCCGCGTTGCCCTGTTGGGCGGCGGGAGCTTGCCGAGCCGCCATCAGCGTGCCTTGCTCACGTGCCTGATGCGCCAATCCCAGCTGGCCCAGCCGCTGATGAACCACCGCCAAGTTCATCCAGATTTCCGGTTCCGAAGAGATCGACAAGGCGTGTTGCAGCACGCGTCGCGCGTCGTCGAGTTGTCCGAAACGAGCCAATAGCACGCCCAATTCGTTGGCCGCCTTCGCATTGTTCGGATCGACCAACAGAGCGGCTTGGTGCAACGTCACCGCTTTCGGCAAGCAGAGTACCTGCGAGTCCATCTTGGCGTGTTCGAGGATCGTGTAGATTCGCGCCAGGCCATAAAGGGCGAAGGAACCGGAAGGCAGATCGTCACACGATTCGGCAAACTGTGCTTGCGCGTATTCGAGGTACTTTTGCTGAGCGATCAGCGGCGCCATGTGGTCGATGTCAATGTCTTTCAAGATCGGCGTGCGGTGTCCGCCAACGATTTGTGCCAAATTGAGCTCGCCTTCGAGTTGCGATCCGCGTGGGGCGAAGTCGCCTGCTTCTTCAAAAGCACGCATCGCGCGCGCCAGTGCATCGCTGTGTTGCGTGCCGCCGCGTTGCGTGTCAAGCGCTTGCGTGATCACACGCAACGCCTTGATCATGTCGGCGCGTGCCGCATAATAGGCGCCGCGCGATGCCAGGCCTTCCGCCTTGTGCGCCAGCATCCGAACCCGCTGGTCGATGACCGCAAAAGTCGTGTCCCGCAGTGACGGAGTCGCTCCAGGTGATGCGTCGAGTGACGCGATCGGTACCGAAACCGGCGTCCAAACGCTCGGAGTTGGCCCGGCCGGTGCTGGTTGCCACGGATCTACAGGGCCGTGATCCCCAGGGCCGCCAAGTGGGGCGGCAACGTATTCGGCACTGGGCACGGCGTGGTCCGTGCTCGATGCGTCTGCAGGAAATGCGTTTACATTCACGGTCGTATCACTCGCTGCCATGTCAGTTGCTGGGCTGGTCGTGGACGCCTCACTCCACGGTGATTTGCTCTCCACCTGGGCTTTGTCTCGAGCCCCCGTTTCCATGCCGGCAAAAAAGGCGTTACCGCGCGCATGCTGCGAGTCGGTCGGTTGCAGCGACTGGTCGGAAAGTGTCGGCCATGGATCGATCGGAGGTAGCCGTCGGATCGAGTGGTCTTCGCTATTGAACGTGCTGGCGGCCTGGGTCGCTGCGATGCTCAGACTCTCTGCTGCCACTTCTTGCTCGATTGCCGCAATTTCTTGCTTGATAGTTTCCACCTGTTCGCCGTCCGGAGACAAATCGGGCTCGGAATCTGCCACCGGTTGCTCAGTTTCTTCCGTGACGTACCACGGTCCGGCTTCCGTGTCATCAGCAAGCTCATTGTCCTGAGCAAGCCCAGCGTCCTCAGCACGCTCAGCGTTGTCCGCACGCTTGGCGGCCACAACCGCTTCGTCTTGCGGCAGAACCGAGTCCGTTGGTTGCTGGAGTGCCGAATCGGGGGCGATTGGCGCGGCTAACGTGGGGCCTTCAAGAGCGGGGAAGGCGGATTCGTTGTCGGCCGGCAGGTGAGTGCCGGCCAGCGTAGGGGAAGGCATGGCAGGCGACGGGCTGAGTTCTCCCGTTGCCACTTCCTGCTCGATCGGGGGCAGTCGACGAATGGCGTCGCCCGGTTGCGTATCGCCCGGTTGCACGTCGCTGGGTTTGCCGTTTGCTGAGTCGGGCTCTTGAGAATCGGCGGCGGCATCGATTGGCGGCAGCCGCCTTATCATGGGATCGTCAACGTTCGCGTCATGCTCGCTCGGCAGGCCATATTGCGGGTCTGCTTGGGGCGGTGATGGAAGTTGCGGCGTTGGCGCCAGCGTCTGCGACGCGTCGGGCACCGGCCCAAGCTCTTCAATCTGACGCGCCCTGAGCGTGTCCGTCAACGGCAATCGCCGCGGGGCATGGTCGTAGATGCTGCCCGCAGTACCGGTCGGCGCGAATTGGCGCGCCTGGTCCGGCGCCGGACGATCGTCGTCGGTCTCGGGGATCGGTGGTGAGGCGAACAGGTGGGATACGGGCACTACGGCCGAGGGCATGGTGATGCTGCCTCGCGTTTGGGCCGCCGACTGATCGGTGCGGTGGGCGACCGTTGTTCGGACCGCGGTGGGGCCAGCTTGTGGTGGCGCCGCGACGTCGGAACATGCGGGAAGCAATAGGGTACCGGACGCGATGCACGCCCATACGAATCCATGTTTGTGTGGAGATCGGTCCATCGTTACCTTCCGTGACAAGCAGATTCCTTGAGCGCACAACTCATCCTCGGTGCACTCCTTTCACCGTACCCGCTCATCGACGCGGTTTCCGGCAATGAATCAGCGAAATCAAACGGAAGCGAGTACTGCGCGCCGATGGCAACTTCACAGCCGTCATACCCGTCGCCAGCCGAACGGCACAACCGACAGCAATGGTGCCCTCCGCATGGGCGGTGCGGTGAGCATAATTAGAACGACCCGCCTGTTCCCCACCACAGGTCCGCGCGGCGCCGTGCTCCTAACGGCAAGAAACTTGTTCTCTTGCGTAAATTCCAGCGACCAATGGGAGCGGGGCAAGGCCACCCGAGCTCGGCGAACCTAGGATCAGAAGTCACTCGGCTGGCATTTGCATGGAGATTCATCAGGTACCGAGCGCATAGCAGGCCTTCAGTACCAACGCTCCCCAATCTGACCAAGACGCCCACGTCTTCAACAGGCTGGCTCAGCCCGCGCGGCCGATCTCAAACTGTAACCATTTAACCGGTTACAGCGGCATTGGCCTCGAGGGTCAGGGGCGCCCGAACGGGGCAGACCGCTGCGCTCGATGGCTGACGCCATCGCAGCGCGCTAAGTCAGCTCACGGAGACCCGGTATCAGCCTTCCGTGGGAGTGTCGGCCGTCGGCGATGCCGCGGTTTCAGACGCTGCAGCCTCAGATGTTGCCGTTTCAGATGTTGTAACCTCTGGAACGCCAGTTGCCGGTGTTCCAGCTTCCGGCGATTCAGCTTCTGGCGATTCGGCGGTTGTGGCCGCTTCGTCGGCCGGCGCATCGGTCGAGGTGGTTTCTGGCGTGGCGACGGGTTCTTCGATGACGGGTTCTTCGATGACGGGT
>JAJRVM010000042.1 GCA_024277285.1 Planctomycetota bacterium | reverse complement strand
GGTGCCAGAGGACAGGGTGCCAGAGGACAGGGTGCCAGCGGGAAGGGCAGGGGGCAAGGCGCGCGCGGAGGTGGCAGGAGCCGTTTCCCGGTGCCGCCGCCCAACGTCGAGCGCGTGCCCAGCGACGAATCGACTGCCGTCGTGCAACGCAATGACGTGACGGACGCGTGGCTGCAACGGACGCAGAAGTTCATGCAAGAGCATGGCTTCTCCGACAACCAAGAAGACTCGGCCGCCGAAGGCGAAGCGGGCCCGAAATTCAGCCATGCCTGGGTTGCGGACGGTAAGTATTCTGGGAGCGGGAGTGCCGTATTGGTCAGCATGCCACAAACGCCCGTGGCGAATCCGTCGCTGCTGTACGAGTTTCACCTGCAAGGAAAGACCTTCACGGCGCGTGGTGTGGGTGTGGCCGGATCACCGATCATCTTGATCGGCTGGACACCTAACGTCGCCTGGGGAATGACCGCATTGGGGGCTGATCAGGCCGACCTGTTCATGCTCAAGACCGACGACGCGCATCCTGGGCAATACCAGTTTGATGGCCAATGGCGCGATATTGAAACCCTTCATGAGACCATCAAAATTAAGGGAGAAGACGCGCGGACGATCGACGTTCGCATGACGCATCTCGGCCCGATTGTCAACGAGTTTGCTTTCGCCCAGCCGGGCGATCCCTTAGTGGCACTCAAGCGAATTCCTATCTGCGACACCGATCACGATACGTTCCAGGGCGCGTTGGCGATGATGCGAGCCAACGATTCCGCACAGTTCCTGGCCGGACTCGATGGCTGGCGTTTCCCGACCGCCAACGTGCTGTTCGGCGACCGTTCGGGGACCATCGGCTATTCCACGATCGGAGCGTTGCCACTGCGTTCGGCATTGGCCGAAGGAGCGGGGCGCGCCGCCGTTCCCGGCGTGGCCTCCAAATACGATTGGCAAACCGTCATTCCCCAAGACTTGGTGCCACATGTCTTGAATCCCAACGAGGGCTACGTACTGAGCGGCAATCACCGCCCGGTCGGTTCCTTCTATCCCATCCCACTCGGCACGATGACCGGTGCGATGGGTGACACCGTTCGTTCCTGGCGGCTGCGGCAATTATTGGAAAGCAAGAGTTCGATGACGCCTGGCGAACTACTCGAAATGTTTCGCGACTCGACCAATCCGGCTCGGCAAGCCATCGTGCAAGTGGGACTCCACATGCGTGATACACTGAAGGTCAAGCTGGATCCCGATACGCTAGAAGCACTACAACAGCTCGAACCGTGGTTGAAACAGGGCGCCTCGTCGCGACTGGACGGCCATGGAGCTGCGTTGGCAACTCAAATCAACACGCAGTTTCGGTTCAGCAATACCGAACTGGCCTTCATCTACGGCGGTGGCGACTCGGGATTCACTCACTTCCTGAAGACCATCACGAAGCGGATCGCCACCGACCCTAAAACCCCCGTATCGGCACTCGAACAGGAGTACATCAACCGCTTGTTGGCGGATGCTTGGCGCAATGCGAAGCGACAATATGGCGAAGACGCAAAAACCTGGGACGCGACCGCGTTGCGACGGGTCGCGCAACGCGTGCTGCCCTACTACGGTAACCTGGATGGCTTCCCTTCGCTCGACCCTGACCTCGACCTGCACTTTCCGTCCCTGCCATGTGTCGACGGCGCTACCGTGTTCTCACAAGCCGCGCAGGCGTACGTGCAATGGGTTCCGTTGGGTGATATTGACAATGCGCTGAGCCTCTTGCCACCGGGTGCGACGGAAACGCCGGCCAACCCTCTGCGGACAGTGAACATGGACGCATGGGCAGCCGGCGAGCTCCATCCCGCACCGATCTCTCGGACGGCCGTCGAACGAATTGCTGTGCAACGCAAGTCGCTGGTCAAGTCGAGCAAGTAAAGTGCATGGTAAAGCAGGCCGCAGAGCGCGCATCCCGCCGCGGCTAGTGCCGCCCTGGCCTGCGCGCTGGGCCCCGGCTCCCGTTGCGTGCCAACACATACTCCGCCCGACGCAACACTGGATTCAAGCTCCGCTTGGCAAGTGCGACTTGGTCTCGATCCGCTTGAGCAGGTCGAAGTTGCAGATGCGGATCGTAGGCAAGCCCGATTCGTCGACTGCCAGGTTCTGATCGCGGTCAATCGAAAGCAGCAGATGATTGCCGCGCAAGCTAAGATCCTCAATCCCAGCCAAGGCCAATTTTTTTTTGGCGGTACGCATCACGCGAACGTATTCTCGTTGGGTGAGGCGGCCTTCGCGATAAGCCGCCAGCGCATCGATCCCTTCATAGATCGGCTCGTCTTTCACGGCCAAGGCATCATCGGGCCCATTCCAATAGCCCCAGATCGTCACATATTCGTGCTGGCGACTCAGCAAGGCATGCATATCAGGCGTCTGCATGGGACTATGGCTCTTGTAACGGCTGTTATCGACCAGCGATGACGACACCGTCGACTTATGTCCTGTCATGTAGATGGCGCGTGGATAGATCGTCTCAATCCCCAGCCGCGAAAGCTCCATGGCAATGGAAAACTCTTCAAACGGACTATTATAGCCATGGTCGAGGATCCGTTTTTCCCGCGTCACGAACGGATCGGCGTCGGGGATCTGGCCAACACGTGACACGC
Source organism: Planctomycetota bacterium (assembly GCA_024277285.1). Next base: position 72,780 of record JAJRVM010000042.1, on the reverse strand, counting down.
GCCATACGAGACGAACATTGTCGTGCGTGACGGTTTCAAACACCTGCTGCGAAGCGCTGATCCGCGTCCGTGGTGTACGCCGCCATTTTTCGGGCAAGAAATAATCAAAAAGCATCGGATCTCGGCCGACGACCCAAAGCGCTCCGCCGGTACTTTCGACCTGGCCGTACACATAGTCAACATCCATAATCCGAACCGGCGTAAGCTCTTCGGGAAACTCCCAATGTGGCTCGAATCGATGTGCCTGTCGAACCAGGTAATCCTGGCGTTTCGCCGCACGCAAGTTCTCTTCACGCTCTGGAGTCCGCTTCAACAGCTCGAAATCGACCAGTCCATAGTAAATTTTGCCTTCCGTATCGCGCATCAATTGGCCGTCCTGCTGCGGGCGCACGATCAAGTGCTGCGGCTTGTTATCGCTGACGGTGAACCCCTTCGCGTCGAGGTCTTGCACCGACTGGTCCATCAACTCGGGAAGCTCCTCCTTGGTCAACAAGCCCTCGCGGCACGCTTCGACCGCGTCAATCCCCTTAAGCCACTCGTAGATGACCGCGTAGTTGCGATTCCAATCGATCGGAATTTCTTCGTGACTGCGTTGGATCGCCTCCATTTTGTAACGCCGCCGTCCAAGCTGCTCGCCTTGCACGAATTTACGAGGTACGTAAATGGCCAACGGGCGATGCGTGTAGAGGCGTCCCGGCGATTCCGCATGCGTGCCGCGCATCTCCAGCACCAGGCTGAATTCCATGAAGGGGCTGTTGAATTCGGCCGTCGAGGCGTCCACCGCTCGCGTCTCGCCAGGAATGTCCTGCCCCATGCGATTCCATTTGATCACGATATCCTTGGAACGACCACCCACCTCCTTGGTCCGCACTCGATACAAAGCACTCGTCCCCGGCAAGCGAACCGAACGTTCCTTCATCCAAGCGTCGTCGGCCCAGTGGTTTTCCGGCAGCAAACACTTCGTAAAGGGCAGCCCGTACTCGGTGATATAGAGATCGGTCCCGTCCCGCACGCGCAAGTGAAGGTACTTGACGCCGAGAACGGTTATGAGCGGTCGGGGGGCAAAATAGACGGCAATGCCGTCCATTTCACTGATCGCATTGTGCATGATGACGCTCGCAAACCAGAGAACGGTGGAAAAGACCAGCAGGGGCACACTTCATGACGCCCCATGGCTCAATGCCCTGCGGCCTTGTCAGGCAGGTGATCGGGAGCTTCCTCGTGCATCCACTTGTTGAGCAACGGAACCAGTAGAAAACAGAGGACGGCGAAAATGGCGGCGGCAATGGCAATTTTGCCAAACACATCGCCATAGACATTGACCGTCTCCAGCGGCACTGGCACGACTTGATCGCCGCCTCCATTGTCCACGCGGGTAAACGCGGCAATCACTGCCGCCATGTAGTTCGACAGCGACGTGGCGAGGAACCAAGCTCCCATCACGGTGCTAACCAAACGCATCGGTGACAGCCGAGTGACCATCGACAATCCGACTGGCGAGAGACAAAGCTCACCGGTCGTATGCAAGAAGAAGCACAGGATCAGCCACTGGGCACCCACCATTCCGCGTTCGTCACAGTTCTGTGCTCCCCACCAAAGTGCCACGAAACCCAGGCTGAGTTGGGCCAACCCGAGCGCAAATTTAAACGTAGTGCTCGGCTCCAGCTTCCGCTTGCCTAGAAATCCCCAAAGTACGGTAAAGACCAGTCCCATGATCATGATGCAGATCGGATTGACGCTCTGGAAAGTCGAAGCGGGAATTTCGCTGCCCCCCACGCCCATACCGACATCGTCGGAATCGACCGACCATTGAACATGGATTGCCTTGGCCTCGCGGAGCTTGTCCAGTTCCGTCAAGTTGATCATGGTGTCGCCGTTGGCGCGGCCAAGTTGTTCCTGAGTCATTTCCAACGAAATCGTCGTACCAACTTCAGCGGCGGTAACAACGCGCTGCTCCAAGACGCGATCGACGTTGCGATCGGTGAAGTTGTTGATCGAACTACCTGCCTGCTCGAAGAAGGACCAGAATATCATCGAGAAGAACATCAGAATGATTGCCACAAACAGCCGCTCACGCTCGACCTTTACCGCGCGCATTGCTTCGAGCAACAGGTAGATGAGCGCAGCGACCCCTATCACCAGCAGGAGCAAACCGGTCGGTGTACTAACCTCTTCCAGAAACGCGGCGGCCACGCGTCCCAATTCGCCCGTTCCGCCAATCCCCTCAAGCCACGACTTCGGAATCAGCACAACGCGCCGATTCGAGAAAACGAGCGCAGCGATAACGGGAACCACGGCCAACGAACCGATATAGACGAGCCACGATTGGGGCAGCAAACCGCCGACCTTTTCACGGAGTTTCGCCGGATCCGGGGGTAATCCCGCGTCCTTCGGAATCCCGCCACGAGCCAACGCGACGAAGGCAATGACACCCGATATTAATAACGCCAGCGCGACGATCGAGTTGGCGACCAAGAGGAAGATGTTCTCCTGAAATCCGAGGAATACCATGAATCCAGCCGTCGCGATCGCGCCAACCAGGATCAATAACTGTGCAACCGCACGTGGCAGTACGAAGACCGCCAGGCCCGTGAGCATGCCAACCGTAGCGAGCCCAAACCCGTAGTGCCAACCATATTTCTCACCGACATAGCCACACAACAGCGGCGCCGTTGCCGCGCCCAGGTTGATGCCAATATAGAAAATCGTAAAACCGGCGTCGCGACGCGGATCTTTGTCAGCGTAGAGCGTTCCGACGATCGTCGAGATATTTGGCTTGAAGAACCCGTTGCCCACCACCAACAACGCCAGGGCGGTAAAAAACAACCACTGGTTTTCAAACATCATCACAAAGTGCCCGGCCGCCATAAGAAGCCCTCCCAGAACCACGCAACGACGTGCTCCCAAGAGTCGGTCGGCCAACATGCCCCCAAAAAAAGGCGTCATATAAACCAGCGAACAGTACGCACCGTAAACCTTGTACGCGTCGCCATCGCCGTAGCTCAGAAACGCCTTCGTCATGTAGAAGATCAGCAGGGCACGCATGCCATAATAGGAGAACCGCTCCCACATCTCGGCAAAAAACAGCGTATAAAGTCCTACCGGGTGGCCGAAAAGTGTTTCCTGCTGGGGCTTACTCACAGATTCTCACTCCCGTGAAACTCAAAACTAGAGCTGATCGCGCTGCAGACACCAAGCTGCCGCCGTGGTTTCGCCCCATTTTGCCTGAACTTGGCCCGCTCGTCCACTACAGAGTGTGGTCGGGCCCGGCTGCGGAGGAATACCGACACGTCTCCCTCTTTTGGGAAAGGACCGTTGCCGCGCCAAGCCTCACGCCGCCACCACTGGCCCTGTGCCAGTGGCAGCGCTGATTGGTGGGCTACGGTCGCGCCAAGAAAAAGAGACGCATCGCCGGGGAACGGAGATGGCGATTCCACTCCGGGAATCACCGATGTGGCTGCGTCTTGCCTGTCTGAGGCAGATACACGGGGCGCGCAGCATACTCGATCTGCAACAGATCATCGACCAGCCGCTGCGTCTCGTTGGCAACATGTTCGAGGCGGAGCATCCAATGCTCGTTGAACGTGCCATACAAATCGAATAGATCGCTACGAAAGCAACCCAGAATGCTGGCTGCAATACGCTGATTGAGCTCAGCGTGAGGGCTGGGAACCGAGAGGCTCTTATGATACGTAGCGCGCAGGGAAGCGAACGTCAACTCCCAAGTTGGATCGCCGGCCGCGACCGGCACTTGGTCACGCAAGTCGGCCGCGAATTCATGCGCACGCTCCGCATCAAAAGCGAATTCGCTCACTTCCGAATCGACGGCAAGGTGGCCCAACAGCCGGTCGGTCCAACGCTCCGTCTGACGGCGCAGACGATTCAACTGCGTCCACTGCCCAACGGAACATTCCTGGCCACGCACCAAGATGTGAAGGACGCGATTGCGTGCCTCAAGATGCCCCACTAGAACGCTGCGTACAATCGGCTCGAACTCGTTCGTTTCTTGCAACTGGTCAAATGAGACGGCGACTGCGGCCCAGGTACGTGTCAATAACTCACTCGCCAGCACCTCCTCAATCACTCCCTGCACAAACGGCCATTGTTCAAGTCGCTCGATCGGCGCCGCGCGTTCGTAGGCCAGCATCGCTTGGAACCAACGATCGTGCCGGCAACGTGAAGCAAGCCAATACTGTTCCAGGTGCCGTCGCGTCAGCAAATCCGAGTCGTGTACAAAGGAGCGGCCGTTTGCTGCAATCAACGCTCCCAATTCAACCAGCTCGCGCACATGCATCGCAAAAACCCTCAACAGACTCGATTGAACTGAATCTCGCAGCGAATGATCTTCCGGCACATGGCGAGCCGAGTATGGCAAGCGACGCCAGGACGCGAAAGACCGACACGCCTCGCTTGTCATTGTGCGAACCGCTCAGACGTGGAAGCCCGAGGGGACCAGGGCTTCCACGCCAGCGCGAGTTCGCAACAGCAGCAGTAGCAGTTGGCAAGCTTCCGGCAATGGATGGGGAGCTGCGTTGGCTTGCCTCGTGGCGATCCATCGGCTACTGCACGCCAACCAATGCAAAGCGAGTGCCAATCGGCGGGAAGGGTGACCGTTGAACAACGTAACCTGAATACTGATAACAACTAAGCAGGCCACACTGCGAATCCCACGCGGGCCGTGTCGCGCAGCAAGATGTTGCAAAAACGCGACACGCTCACGACGTTTGGTGGCGAAAACGCGACCGTAGCCTACCAGTCAGCGCTCCCACTGGCACAGGGCCAGTGGTGGCAGGCTGCGGTTCAACGAAGAGGTTGAGGCAACGCGCTGGAATCATCTTCGGCACTCGGTACCAGTGGCGGCCACCCGCTCCGCAGCAGGACGGCATCATCGCGTCCATCGCCAGCTTCCGCGTGGCCTTGGCGATTGCGCCACGGATCGTCGCCCACGAACCGCTTCAACTCGGTCACAAACGCGACGTGTCCGTCTTCGTAGAAGATATTCTGTCCGCGTCCACCATGATTCGCACTCTTGCGTCCCACTAGGTGGAGGCTTGGACCATCAGCCAGAATCGGAAAGTAAGGTCGATTCAGATTACGAATCGGCACGTACTGGCCATGATCGTCGCGGTATCCAACCGCATAGGCATAGTCGCCGCCCGCCATCTGTTGCAGGCGATCGAGTTCTGTGCCCGACGCAGCATCGATTTGGGCGAGCGTCGGCACGCGCGTTCTCGGTACGTCCCCCCGGCGTTCGACCCCTGGACAGTGGAGTGCAGAGGTATCTGCGGGAAGCAAATGCCGGTCGATCATCGTCGAGGCAAACCGGCCAGCAAAGGCCTGATTTCCCGTGGTCGGAATCTCGACAAAGACCGCACCATGCCGCAGGCTATCATCGAGCAACAAGCTGCCGATCAGGCGCAGGTTGTTCTGACAGGCCTCCTTGCGTGCCGTGTAGCGGCTGTTGGCCAGCGCGGGAAGAAACAACGTTATCGCGGCCAAACCAACCAACGCCAATACGATACCATCAGAGATGCTATAGAAACTCGGCTGTTCAACCGCCGCATCGCCGCGCCACGGGGCCATCGATTTCGGGCGCGATGGATCAACACGTCGGGGCGTCGGCCGACACGCGTCAGCATGCTGGTCAAGCGCGTGCATGGTACGGTCAACCAGTCCCGGCGGCGGATCATGGTCACCCGCAAGAGAATCGAGTGGCTCCAAAGTGCGACGGAGCCGTTCGTACCGGAGTCGCAACTGCGGGTCCGCCGCCAACGCGTCTTCCATCTGGCGCCGTTCGACAGCGTTCAATTCGCCCAGCAAATAACCTAGCAGATCTTCGTACATAGTGACGAATCATCTCGGATGAACGTGCGCGTCGCTCCAAAACTCGCTCAGTTTCGCAATAGCAGCATGGAGTCGGCTCTTTACCGTACCGACCGGAATCGACAGTACCTCTGCCGCTTCACGGTATTTCATTCCCTCGTAGTAGACCAAATGAACAACACTTCGCATCTGCTCCGACAACTCATCGAGTGCCTCACGCACCCATTCGCCACGCTCGAATTGCGAGACATGATCCAACGGGTCGCCATCGCCACTTACCAGAAGATCGACCAACTTGCCGACTTCGTCACCATCGGTACCATTGCCAACTCGATCCAAGCTCACCATGCGATGACGCTTATTACGCCGTTGGGCATCAATCGCCTGATTAGTAGCAATCGTATAGAGCCACGGTCGAAAACGGCGTCCTTCATCAAATTGATTGCATTTCAGATGGACTTGCAGGAATGTTGCCTGGAACGCATCCTCCGCCATACCCGCATCGCCAAGATAGCGTCGCAAGTAGTTAAACAGCTCCCGTTCGTAACGTCCCAACAAGGTGGCGAAGAGCTCCCGGCGCCCCTGCTCGCGGTACCGCAACAGCAGCAGTTCGTCGCTGAGCGTGCAGTCCTGCGTCTCAACGTCGCTTGTATCGGTGTGGATGCTTTCCATCATTGTCTACGCAATTCAGAAGAGAAAGTTCGAAGTTGCCTCGGCCTGCACCGCCCCCCCGGTTGTCGAACGACACCGGCAGAACGCAGTGATTATGATACCACGAAAGCTCGGTTTTTGCGAAGCAGTGGGTCAAAACCTCTGAAATCGTCTCGAGCCGAGTGGATTTGACAGCCCAAGTTGGCGGCCGTAAACTCACGACTTGCATTCTCCGCAAACTCCATGCCGACGGAGCCAAAGTGTCCAAGAAAAACATCCAATGGGCCGCCGCTGGCGACGTTAACGCCTTTTTTGGCTTGATGTTAGACAACATCGCCGATCTGCTGTTAACGGTCAGCATGCTAGCAGCCATTTTCGGTTTCCCTGCAACATTTGCACTGCAGTACATGATTCCAGGCACGGCCATCGGGGTCCTCTTTGGCGACCTGATGTTCTTTTTCATGGCCCTCGCCTTGGCACGCCGCACCGGGCGCGATGACGTCACGGCCATGCCGCTGGGGCTGGATACTCCCAGCACGATCGCGATGGTCCTCTTCGTGCTCGGTCCCGCCTTCCTCCACGCGCGGCAGACCCTCGGGCTCAATGAAATGGATGCGGCCGTCTGGACTTGGCATATCGGCATCTGCTCGATCTTCCTGTCCGGCATCTTCAAGCTGGGCTGTGCGTTCGTTTCCGGACTGGTCCACCGCGTCGTGCCGCGCGCCGGCCTGCTCGGTTCTCTAACCGCCATCGCGTTGGTGTTGATCAGCTTTCTCCCGCTGTTGGACGTACTGCATTATCCGCTGGTCGGCATGGTTGCGTTGGCCATTATCCTGACCACCTTGGTCGCGCGCGTGCAGTTGCCGTGGCGCGTGCCCGGCGCCTTGGGGGCACTCTTGGTGGCCGGGACGATCTACTACCTCATGTCGTCGACCGGTTTGCTCGAGGGAGAGCCGCCCGGTTTCCATCCCTCCGAAGCACTGCTGCCGACCGGTTGGCTCGATGCGTTCAAGTTCCAATGGTTCAGTGCCATGGCCGACGCGGCACATTACCTGCCCATTGTTATCCCGTTTGCCTTGGGGACCGTAGTGGGTGGTATCGATTGCACCGAGAGTGCTGCCGCCGCAGGTGACACGTACGACACACGGCAAGTCATCGGCGTTGAAGCGATCGCAACGCTGCTCGCGGCCATGTGCGGCGGCGTGATCCAGACAACACCTTACATCGGTCACCCCGCCTACAAGGCGATGGGAGGGCGCTCCGCTTACACGCTGGCCACGGCCTTGTTTGTGGGTGGGGCCGGCATACTCGGCTATTTCGGCTATTTGTACGTTGTGATTCCGAAAGCAGCAATTTTCCCGATCCTGATCTTCATCGGTTTGGAAATCACCGCACAGAGTTTTCGTGCCACGCCCAAACGACATTACGCCGCATTGGCGTTCGCCTGCGTGCCCGCCATGGCGAAATTGGTGATGATCTTCGTCAACGACCTACTCAGTCAACTTGGCAAGACCGTTGATAGCCTCAGTGCGCCGCTGCCCGAGCACCTGCAGACCATGCAGATGTTGGCCAGTGGCTTCATCGTGACCAGCTTGCTGTGGGCCTCCGCAGTGGCCGCCATGATCGATCGCCGTCTGCGCACCGCCAGCGCCTATTTTGCCGTGGCCGCCGCCTGCAGCTTATTTGGTATCATCCATTCGCCGTTCGCGGATGAACGCTTGATACTGCCTTGGAATCTCGGTGCCGATCTCCCCAAAGCCGCCGCCGGTCAAACACCCACGCATATGGCGGCTGCCTATCTCCTGGTCGCCGTTATGCTGTTCGCATGGGGATCGTATTTGAAGCCGTCGGAACAAAAGGAGACACGGGAATGATAGAACGGACGCTGGAACCGGAAGTCATGGACGAGGCGGACGAAGCTCGGCAATACGACACGATGGACCATCACGAAGCCAATCAGGCATTCGTGGACGATTTGCTGCAGGTGTGCAGCAACCCACGCGACGTGCTTGATATCGGCACCGGAACGGCGCGTATCCCGATCGAATTGTGCCGCCACGTTGATCCGTGCCGCGTGATGGCGGCCGATTTGTCAACCGAAATGCTTGATCTTGCACGCTACCATATCGAGATTCATGCGATGATCGAGTGCATCCAACTCGATCGATGTGACGCCAGCCAGATGCCCTACCAGGACGGCATGTTCGACCTGGTGATGTCAAACGGATTTTTGCACCACATCGCGAATCCCGCCAAGGTGCTCGCCGAGGCAATACGAGTGGCCGCGCCGCACGGGTTTATCTTCTTTCGGGACCTGTTGCGCCCCGCCGACCTCGAAACCGTGGACTCCCTGGTAACGACCTATGCCGGCGCGGCCAATGACCGCCAACGCGCACTGTTTCGCCAGTCGCTGCGTGCCGCGTTCAGCTTGGAAGAAATGCGCACGTTCGTCGCACAACTCGGGCTCGATCCAACAAGCGTCCAGGTGACAAGTGATCGCCACTGGACCTGGGTGGCCGTCCACGACACAACTCAATAACATGGCCAAGCCGTGTCGCGAAGGCCATCGGCACGCGAAGGCCATACGCGACCTCGTTGGGCGATCGGTTACTGCCTCTGTACCATTCGGTCTGCTAGAAATACGCGATTTTCGTTCGGCACATCGGTCTGAACCGAACCGTCACGCAGGCGGATGATGCGTTTCGTGAAAGAAGCCACTTCGTCTTCGTGAGTGACAATAATGATCGTCTTGCCAGCTTCGCTTAACTGCTCGAAGATCAGCAGAATCTCCTCCGACGTCTTGGTGTCCAAGTTCCCCGTCGGCTCGTCGGCCAAAATGAAGTACGGGTCGTTCACCAAGCTTCGCGCGATCGCCACACGCTGTTGCTGGCCACCCGACAACTGCGTTGGGCGGTGAGCCAAGCGGTCGCCCAACCCAACCATTCCGGCCAAATCAAGGCAACGCTGACGATCCTCCGGCGCCAATCGCCCCTGGTAATACAGCGGCACTTCAATATTCTCGACCACCGTCAGTTGCGGAATGAGGTTGTAGGACTGAAACACGAAGCCGATGCTGGTCGCACGCGTGTACGACAATTGGTCGTCATTCATCATGCTGACATCCTGGCGCCCCAGGAACAGCGACCCACCGGTCGGACGATCCAAACACCCCAGCAAGTTCAGCAACGTGCTCTTGCCCGATCCGGAAGGCCCCATGATCGAGACGTAATCGCCAATCGGCACATCAAACGTGCAACCACGCAATGCATGCACCGTTTCGCTCTTCAGTACGTAGTCTTTTTCCAAGTTGACCAACCGGGCGGCTAACTCCATTGTGCAAACTCCACACTCTGTTCACAAACAAGTTACTTGTCCCCCAACCGGATCGTCCTTGCCTTCAACGCGGCAGCTCGCCACAAAATGATCTTGGTCGAGCGATTGGCGGCGATCAAAAACACCGGCCCGGCCGTGCAGGCGGGGGGAATTCGCGCACGGCATTCAGAAACTTCTCACGTCTCGCCACAGAACGACCGGCTCCAGGCCACGTTTCATAGCAGCCCTTTATTCTAACGTGGCGAGCCCGCCAGCAAAAAGAGGAAACGCCACAAAAGGCCCACTTTCGCGCGATATTCCGGCACTTTCGGTCGTAGCTCTCTCATGGCGACCTGGCGGGCGGGAAAACGACCGCATTCGACGAGGCTGACCTCGCGACAAGAAAAACGTTTTCACAACGTCGCCTTCGACGCGACTCCCATGGAAGAAACCTCAGCAATCGTGCCAGAGCGCCCGCTGATGCTGATGGGCGCCGATTCTCGCGATTCGTTTGCGGCAACGGAGACCCTATTACGATGGGTATACGGAACGTGATTGGTTCCACGGCAATGGGCATTGCACTGAAACGCGGGAAAGACGCACCTGGCCGGCAGGCCTCTCGTCCGGCGCTCTTTCTGCCCACGATTTTTTTTGCCCCCAAGCGAACCGACGGCCGTTCTTGCCAGGCGTACTGCACGGGACTAATCGAGAAAATCTTCGTCTTCAAGCCGCTCGGGGACATAGACTTCGGTCACGTAACTGACGTCCTTACTGATCAGTGCCTCGACTTCCAACTTGAAGCCGTTATCCAACATTTGCTTGATCTCTTTTTGCCACGCCTTCTTTTTCTCGAACCAAGGATATTTCGCGATCTGCTTGGCTCGTTTGATATCCGAGTCCTTCAGATTGATTTTCACGCTCGGAGACAAATCGCAGCGGAAAAAGTCTTTGCTGCGCAGACCAATGTAACGCGCGTCTGGCACCGCCATGCGTTTTGATTCGTACGCCAGGTTGATCGACCCTTGTTTGATCACGCTGTAGATGTAATATCCCCATGGGTCATTATCGAGCAGACAGTAGACCGGCAGGTCGAGTTCATTGTGCATCCGGTTCAACAAGCGACGCACACCGCGCGGCGGTTGGCCACCACCGTGCGTCAAGATGCAATTGTATTCTCGCCAGAATTTGTCCTCGTTGAAGCGGCGCCAAACCGTATCTTTTTCAACATGCAGGATAAAATCGGCACTGTGCTTCTTGAATTGAAGAATCTCCGGTTCCACGATCGACGGAATCGTATAGCCACCCGATCCCATCCGCGCACAATCAATCGTGTCGCCACTGTCGACAAACGTGATCGGCCCGACGATCGAGCCAGCGTTTTTGGCATAAAGATGCAGCTCTTCGCGCATGGCGTTGAGTGTCACTTCGACGTCTTCAATAACCGGGTCGCAGTCCGCCTGATCGTCAAATGTCTCTTCCTTGGTTCCTTCGATCGTGTGTTTCAGCAAGTAGTAGAGACCACGAATACTGGTCGTCTTGCCTTGCTCAATCAACTGCTTACAACCGCTGCCCACCAGAATGGTCTGCATATAGCTCTTGGCTTGCGACAAATTGAACAGTTCCCGACGGTTCCTGCCGGACCCCATTTCGATGAACCGTTTTGTCCGGTTGTAACGCACGTTGCTAAGCGATCGCGAAGGGATATCAAGATGGGGCGCACGTTTGCGTTGCGCCGTCTGCACGACGCCATCGGCGACTCCACGCAGCAACTTGAGCGTCCGCTTGTCCTTGACACTCAAGACGACCGGTTCGGCAACCTGCTTTCTCGACGCGGTGACTCGCTTGCGTCGCGCTTTCTTCGCCATGCTCGGATTCCTGTTCGGAGTTCTGTTCGGAGTTCTGTTCGGAGTTCTGATTCAACGCGTCGGCGCAGATTCAATCGGCTCTCATGCGCAGTTCTTCGGGCCAGTTCTTTGGGAATCGGCACGTACCACTGCCATACAGCAAACCACCTCGGCTCATTCGCAACCGCGCTCAAAAGAGCTTTTTCTGAGGGTCATCCTTGGATGCCAGTTGGTTCAGGAGCAGGTCTTCCGGGTCCTGTTCAACGATCAGCACGTTATCGCCATAATCGATGGTGTCTTCGCCGATTTTCCGGCCGCGGTTGTCGAATCGGGCATCTGCTTCCGCCGTTTTGCGTTTGGCAACTTCCAATAACTGCGTATAAAGCTGCTGCTGGTCTGCTCCATTGATTGCGCTTACCGCCCGTGCCACTTCACCAAGGTAACGCAAGAAGATATTACGCCGCTCAGCTTCTTGTTTCACACGGCCCCGGCGGCGCAGGTACATCCCTAGTTTGCGACCGACCGCCTGAAGACCCAACCGCAATTCCTTCTGGATCTCGGGATAACCGGCAATCGCCTCTTTCGACTCGCTGGTAAACGGCACCCAGACACTGGCGATATGGACAAGTATGCTGACGGGTCCATTGGGCAAGGAACCGCGCGACTGGCTCAATCCATAGGCGCGCCAGTTTGTACTCATGACCGAGTCGGTAATGGCACAGTCGCGTTGCTTGAACTGCAACGGCACTCGATTCGCGTACCGGAGCACGTGAATCGACTGTCCCTCCGACACATTGACATTGCGCATGACGTGGTGCAATTCCTGCACCTCGTCCTTCGACAGTTTGGCAGGTGATTTGCGCGTGCCGAATTTCCCCTCCTTCAAAATCTTATCCGCGCCAACCGCTCCCAATCCGTCGAACGTATTGATCAAGAACTGGCGAAGCGTACGCGCATCGCTCTCACTAAGCAATTCCGTCAACAGGTCCAGGGAAACCTTCTGCACGGTGCTGCCACCGCCATAAGCCAAGCCCACTTCAATCTGAAAGGGATTGCCACGGTAGACCGAAGGGGGGCGCGTCGCCGCACAATAGAACTCGCCCGGCACCACATGATGTAACCCCTTGAGCAACAACTCCTCGCCAATCGGCACCACACAGTCGGTCGACGGTGCCGAAATCTTCGTGACTTGGATCGCCTGATAAAGTGAATCGGCTTCTTCCCGGCCAATCCGTCGTGTTGAGGCACGCATTTTCAGCTTCGCAGCTTCACAGATGCGCCGCGCCACGGCGGGACTGACACGCGAAAACGAACCGGTCAGAAACTGGCTGAGCGTCCCCGTCTTCATCTCCTTGAGCATCGTGACTAACCGACCTAACTCGACACCGTACGGGTGCGGTTTGATCTCCTTCGGTTCGGCCGGCAATTCGGTCGTCGATCGGCGGTAACAGTGCGAGTTGCCTTCGGGATCGGTGTAGTGCAACGTCACGTGAGGATTGGCAATCGCCGTCTGTGCCAAATAGTCATCGACACTGCCGCGCCCGCGCTGGTACTTGCCCTCAAGCTCGATCGTTACCCGAGTGCCACTGCGCACTTCCTTCGGCTGCGCCCCCTGCTTTTTGGACGCCTTCTCCGGCTGCGCCCCTTCCTCCTGATTCGCGTTTCCCTCCTGGGCCGCGTCCCGCTCGGGTGCCGCCTCCTCGACTTGCTCGGGAGCGTAGTGCGAAGCCCATTGGATCCCATGCTTCTGCATGTAGGCCAATCCTGCCATACCCGGCGGAATGTCAACACCGTCCCCCTTGCCGTTGAGTATCTCGGGAATGTTCTTCTTGGTGTCGATCTGCAGTTCGTAATAGTGCGCAGGCTTGCGCACCGACAGCTTCGAGACAATCTTGACCGGCTTGCCAGTGGTCAACATGCCATACATGCCCGCCGCGCTGATGCCAATCCCCTGCTGGCCGCGACTCATCCGCAAACGATGGAACTTGGACCCGTAAAGCAACTTGCCAAATATCAGCGGGATCTGTCTCTTCATGATCCCCGGACCATTGTCCTGAATCGCCACGCTGAACCGATTCGGCCGCGTCTGCTCGATATGGACCCAGATCTCAGGCGTGATTCCCGCCTCCTCGCAGGCATCCAACGAGTTGTCAACCGCCTCCTTGACGGTGGTCAACAACGCCTTGCGTAGGTTGTCAAAGCCCAACAGGTGACGGTTCTTGGCGAAAAACTCGCTCACAGAAATATCGCGTTGCTTCTGCGCCATCGACTCGGCCGTTGCGCGCCGACGCGGCTTCCCATTGGACGACGGCTTCGCGCGCCCATTGCGCGCGCCAGATTGGGCACTCGAAGCAGCCACACTCTGAACCTTCTTCTTTTTCTTGACCTTCGCAGTTGCCAATGCTTGGTACTCCTTGACCCGCAATGATTCCGTTCAGGGGAGGGTTATCCCACACGATAGGAGGGAGCCCACCAGGGCGTGAACTGGGTGGACGAGTGGAATTGACGGGATTCGATCGTTCGGATTATAGCGATTAGACAGAGCATCTCCCAGCCTGCTTCGCGCCACGACACCGTACATCTGACCCGTTTGGCGCATTGCTCAAATTAAGATGCATTCTCCTGCCCCACCTGACCGAGAAAACCTAGTAGCAGTGCCGCGTCGCGTGCGCAGCTCTGACTCAATGATAAACTGGCCCCATGACATACTGGCCGCACGAGAATCCGCTCGATCGGCCAGCCCCACCCAAAAGACCCGCCCTGCGACATGAGCCGCCGGCAGACCCCACCTGGGAGCGTTTGCTGGATCCCTCACGACTGGTCGCAAGCCCCGCATTCAAGGAGGAGCGTTTCGATGCTTCGAACTTTCGGAAAAACGACACTGCTCGCCGCCACCCTCTTCGCCCTCGCCAATTTCGGCCTGATCGGAGTGCCCCATGCCGCGGCTCAAGAGGCGGAATCCTGCCAGCAATGCCAGAATGGCGGCGGAAAGCTGAGCGGCGGAGGAACGAGCGCATGCAACCAGTGCGGCCTGTTCCACGGCCCTTCGTACAACTGCCGCGCACGGTACTACGGGCAGCCTGAACTGTTCTACAACTACTATGCACCCGGTACTTGCGGCGGTGTCCCCGCCAATATGTACATCGCACCTCGCCCCGTCCCACGCACGGTCGGGCACACGTACTATACCTATCAGCCACTTATGCCGCACGAACTGCTGTACCAACACGACCGGACTTACTATCGCTATTACAATGGCGGTCGTGGCCTGACCCGCACCCACGTCTCGTGGTACCGCCCACCGCTTACCGGCTGGTACTCCTGCCTCCGGATCGCTCGTTAATTCTACCGGCTCGCGTCCAAGACGAGGGAAACTCAACCATGAAAAAACTCCTGTTCTGCCTCATCCTGGCTGCTGCCGCGTCGGTACTTGTCCCACAAGATGCCCAAGCCGGTGGCCGCCGTACCATCGCCAATCGCTGGGGCGAACGCTTCGCCCGTACCACGCCCTGGCATGGCAATTATTATTACCAACCGTGGGGAGCACCAACGGCCTTGGTAGTACCCCCCACCGCCAATATGCAAACCAGCCTGAGCTGGGGGGTCGCGCAAACGTCCATGTCGCCGATCTACCACCAGTTCCAACGCCCCTACCCCGGTGGAGCTGAAGGGATGGGCAATACCTTCCTCCCAACCCCCAGGTGGCCAAGCCACACCGATCAGTTCGGCATCTACTATATGAGGGGCCCCTGGCGCTGATCGCCACGCATCCCCTAACCGATCTTGCCAACGGGCCAATACCACGGAACCACAAGGCACGGTCGACAGGATCATGAAAAACGGGCGACTGCCACCGGCAAGTCGCCCGTTTTTCTATGCGCAACCCAAGTGTTGCGCAAACGACACGCAGTGAAGCTTATTGAATACATGCTCGGTTGCAATCCAGTGGCGGTCATAGCCACATCGAACGGCACTAAACCGCACCACTAAAAGCACTTAGAAACCAAACGAGCGGTCACAAACCCCTTCGGCACACGCTTCGCATCCTTTTGGAAGCAGTTGCACAGGCTATCCCAAAGAATCAACTGCTTCGCACGGAGGTGCTTCCCATGTTCATCAGCTCCTTACTTATCCTCGGTGGCTTGGCTGTGTGCGGACTGATCGGCCATTGGACAATCTACCCGGTACCACACAACAACCCATTTGGCATTTGAGCACGCTCTGGCGCCGCGAACTGCCCTGAAAAGCACCACCGAGCCAGCGACTGTGGGGCGGTAAATTCCTTGCTAACCGTTCACGACCTCTGGCGGTGAATCTCGGTTTTCCAGGCCCGGCGGGCAAATACAACCATCGCCGGCGTCATGAAGCAAGTAGCTAGATGGCGAAGCCAGGTACGCGCAGGCGAAAAGGGCGCCGGCACGTTTTCGCTATGCGAGCAATTGCATAACCACATGCGCTTCCTCGACGCCAGTCAGACGCGCGTCAAGCCCCTGAAACTTGCACGACAACCGGCTGTGGTCGATGCCGAATAAGTACAACATGGTCGCGTGAAAGTCGCGCACGTGCATGGGGTCTTCAACCACGTTGTAGCCCAACTCATCGGTGGCGCCATGCCAGATACCGCCACGAATTCCCCCGCCCGCCAGCCACATTGAGAACGCCTTAATGTGGTGGTCGCGTCCCGACCCTTGCGCCATGGGAGTACGCCCAAACTCGCCCCCCCAAACGATCAAGGTATCCTCAAACAGCCCACGCTGTTTGAGATCCTTCACCAGCGCCGCAGTGGCACGATCAACTTCCTTGGCGGTGATTTCCATCGACTTCTTGATACTGCCGTGATGATCCCAAGCACGATGGTACAGCTGCACGAAGCGTACGCCTCGTTCGAGCAGATTACGAGCAAGGAGACAATTAGAAGCGAATGTGCCGTCAGCCCCTTTCGTACCGTACATATCCAAGGTCTGCTGTGTTTCGCGTGACATATCCATCAACTCCGGCACACTCGCCTGCATGCGAAACGCCATTTCGTATTGGCTGATGCGCGTCGCGATTTCCGGGTCCTCCACGACCGCATCAAATTGTCGATTGAGAGCGCCGGATGTGTCCACCAAATCACGCTGTTGTTGAACTGACACGCCGGCGGGGCGATTCAAGTAAAGAACCGGCGCGCCGGTCGAATGAAACTGGACCCCCTGATAGTTAGACGGCAGAAATCCGCTATGCCATTGCCGCGCGGCGATCGGCTGAGCTTGCCCACCTTTCCCGACGGAGGTCAGCACGATATAGCCGGGGAGATCATCCGCTTCGCATCCGAGCCCATACCACAACCACGACCCCATACTGGGGCGTCCGGCCAGTGCCGTCCCCGTATTCATCAGCGTGTGTGCGGGATCGTGATTAATCTGATCGGTGTACATCGACCGGACAATGCAGATATCGTCGGCGATCGCACCAGTCTCCGGAAACAGCGCGCAGATTTCCTGACCACTTTGGCCAAACTTGCGGAACGGGAACTGCGGTGCAAAACACTTTAGCTCGCGGCCCTGCAATTGCGCCAGTTGCTGGCCTTGCGTCAGCGTTGCAGGCATCGGCTTGCCATGCATTTCAGCAAGCTTCGGCTTACTGTCAAGTGTCTCGAGATGCGACGGCCCGCCGGCCATGCAAAGATGGATCATCCGCTTCACTTTCGGCGCAAAGTGCAATGGATCGACCACGCCATGCACGCGTGGCGTGGCGCCCTCGCCAGCGAACAGACGAGGTACATCACGGCGCAACATTGCCGCGAGCGCCACCGAGCCGATCGAAACCGCCGACCGGCGCAGGAACCCGCGGCGTGCTTGCAGCGTCGCTAAAGCGCTCGCATTGGCCAACCTAGTGTCTTCTCGCACAGTGTCTTCTCGCACAGTGTCTTCTCGCATCGGAAGAGTCGCCCTCTAGTACCGAGTAATCGTCTCGTGAAGATTCAGAATCGCACGTGCCACGCATGTCCAAGCCGCCATCTCAACCTGATCGAGATCGGGCGAATTTTCCGCGAGCCCGATTGCCAAGAGACGCGCGGCACTGGTCGCGTCGTGCCGATAGACCTTTTCATTACGTGCATAGAACTCGCCCAGTTGTTCGAGTTCGCCCGAGGTCGGGTCGCGTTGCAACGCTTGCTGGAACATCCACGTCAGCCGAGTCACCACACTGGCTCCACCGCATCGCATGGCGCCGCCCGCGAGTACACGTGCCGCTTCAACATAGGTCGGATCATTCATCAGTACCAAGGCTTGCAGTGGCGTATTCGAGCGATCACGACGCGCGGTGCACTCTTCGCGCACCGGCGCATCAAATGCCAACAAGCTGGGATGCAAGAACGTCCGTTGCCAGTGAGCATAGACACCGCGACGGTACTGATCCTCTCCGTCGTCCTGCTGATAGGTCCGTTTGGGAAAGTTCAGCTGCGCCCAATAACCGGCCGGCTGATACGGCCTGACGCTCGGTCCCCCAACACGTAATTGCAACAGTCCGCAGACTGCCAATGCATTGTCACGCACTAACTCGGCATCGATCCGCCAACGCGACTGTCGCGCAAGCAACTGATTGTACGGATCCCGAGTGCGCAACTCCGCGCGCATGCGTGACGACTGCCGATACGTGCTGGAAGTGACCATCAGCCGAACCACATGCTTGATATCCCAGCCACTGTCGATCAGCTCGACGGCCAACCAGTCGAGCAAGTCTAAATGCGAAGGCCACTCACCTTGTGAACCGAGATCGTCCACCGATCGCGATATCCCCTGGCCGAAAAAGAGCATCCAAAGTCGATTCACCAAGGCGCGCGCGGTGAGCGGATTATCGCGGTCAACCAACCAGCGTGCCAAATCAAGCCGCGTCGCTCGGCGCTGGACCACTTCCTCCTGACACAGAAAGTGGGGCACACCCGGCGTAACAACTTCGCCCGAATCGTCCATCCAATTACCGCGTGGCAGCGCGCGCGTGACGCGCGGCTCGCCCGCCGATGTGGCCAACGTCGTAACCACCCCCTTCTCGACCGCGACCTTGCCGGCCTTCAATTTGGCCAGCTTCTCGCGCTGCGGAGCCAACACCGAAGCATGCACACGAAACCGCCCCCAAAGCTGTTCGGCCTGGGCCGCCGTTCGTCGCGCCGGATCGATCGCCAAGATGGCAACCAAATCTTGCGGCACAATATCATCGACGGTCAGCTCCTTCGGCCCCGCCGCAGTGTAAAGGCGAAACCGCCCCAGCGTGTGATGATCGCCATGGTTCTGCGTCAGCTTCACCGTCAATTTCAGCGTCGCTGGCATGTCGTCAATCGACTTGGCCACCATCGGCTTATCAGCCACCAACACCACTTGTGACAATTTTCCCGCCGTCGGCAGAATCGCCCACCCCTTGGCATTTCCATTTGCAAGATGCGCCACCTCGAACCCGGCCTGAGAGTGCGTCGCCGTAGCCGACTTCCACTTCACCGACCGGCCGGCCGTCGTAACTTTGAAACGCTGCACCACAAAATTACCGTTGCCGGCCCGCCCCGGCCCCTTCGCTGGCAACGAAGGATCGGTCAACGCATCAAGCCGAATATTCGTGGCCACGTTCAGCGGCACCGACGCCTCAATGGTATAGATATCCGTGGCCGGGCGCTTGCCCTTCGCCAGAATCGAACCGTCGGGTTGAATCACCAACTCCGTGCCGTTGGTTGAACTTACTTTCTCAGGCTGCAACAACACCCAAGGACCAAACGACTCGCGAAGCTGCTGCTGCCACTGACGGAACTGCGTTTGACGCTCTTCTGACTGGGACTGTAACTCGGCTGTAACCGCGGCAATCTCGGTATCTAGCCGGCGCAACTCACGCTGCTGCAGCGGCGTCGGCACCGGCAACTGCTCGATATGATTGGCCCCCGCAACAATCCCCTGCTCCTTGATGTCGGCGAAATAGGCCGCAAACCGATAGAAATCCTTGGTCGTGAAGGGATCAAACTTGTGATCGTGGCACTCCGCACAACCTAACGTTGAACCGAGCCACACGCTGCCGGTCGTCCGCACGCGATCGGCCGCATATTTGGCCAGATACTCCTTCGGTTGCACGCCCCCTTCTGCCGAAGCACGATTGAGCCGGTTGTAGGTCGACGCAATCTTTTGGCGCATCCCCGCCTCCGGCAACAAATCGCCGGCCAGGTTCTCGATCGTGAACTGATCGAACGGCATATTGTCGTTGAATGCCTGGATCACATAGTCGCGATAAGGCGATACGCTGCGCTGCTGATCACCGTGATACCCCAACGTATCGGCATAGCGAACCAGGTCCAGCCAGTACATCGCCATGCGCTCGCCATAATGCGGCGACGCCAGCAACCGATCGACCATCGCTTCGTATACTTGCGGACCCGTCTCCTGGACAAATGCGGCAACTTCTTCCGGGCGGGGCGGCAAGCCGGTCACATCAACATAGAGGCGTCGGACCAGCGTTCGCTGCTCCGCTACCTTCGCCGGGGCGAGCGATTCAGCCTGCAAACGACGCAACACGAATCGATCGATCTCGTTACGAACCCACGAAGCGTTCTTCACGCTTGGCACCTGGGGACGCACCAACGGCCGAAGCGACCAATGCCTCTCCCAGGGTGCTCCCTGCGCGATCCATCGAACCAGGATGTCGCGCTGCTGCTTGCTCAATGGCTTGCCAAAGTCGGTGGGTGGCATGCGCATGTCGTCATCGTCCGATTCGATCCGCGCGATCAACTCGCTCTGCTTCGGCTTGCCGGGCGTCACAACGTAGTATCCACCTCGGTCAGCAACCGCGTCCTCACGCACGTCCAGACGCAAGTCCCCCTCGCGCGCTCCGGAATCATGGCCATGACAGGCGAAACAACGATCCGAGAGGATGGGCCTTACGTCGCGGTTGAAGTTGATCGGTTCGTCTGCTCCGGAAACGTGCACCGGCCACCAGGTACTCGCAATCAGCATTATGCCCGACAGAACCAGGTATCGTCCGATACAACCTGCCTGAAAAACGCGCAAGCGTGGCATCGCTCCCTGTACCAGAACCGCGAATGACATCTTCATGTACACACCATTACGAATTGGATGACTATTGGTTGCGTTCACGGATTGTTCACGTTTGGCAGCGACTCATGACACAAACAACGTGAATGGAGTTCTTGGAACCGGTCACAAAACCTGGCCAGCTCGTTAAATCGTTCGGCATTCGTTGCGTCTGCATGAAGTCTTGTGACAGGTTCTCACTCATAATCCTCACCTTAATCAAACACGACAACCGGCTAAACAGATTCAGACAGGCAAGTTTGGCTTAACGCCGCCTACCCGGGTCCAGCCAACAAAAAAGGACGGGAGCCAAAGCTCCCGTCCATGTAAGTCCAGCTGGCAAGCAAGGCCAACACGTTTGCTCGACTACTTTTTCGCCGGCGCTTCTTTCAATGCACCACCACTGTTGCCGCCGCTCAGCGACGGCATCTTCAGGCTCGTGGGATCACTCGTATCGACGAAGTCCGGATCCGCCTTGTGATCAGGGCGTTCTTGCGACTTTTGGCAACCACTCACCACCGGCAAAGCCAAAGCGAGCCCCAACAGGGAAAGGGTGATGATACCCCGTTTCATCCAATACTTCATTGCTTCGATTTCCTCGCGAAGAAGGTTAGTTAGGTAGTTCGGAAGTATAACCGTCGGCAATTCCATTCAACCGAATCCACAAGGACCACTCGATGCCTTCGTGAATGCCGACGACACTGCCATCGCCTTTGGTGCAATTGACGACACCTCCCGCATGCTTGCTACTGGCACCAGGCCATTCGGTATTCATACCCCACGCACACAGGTAGGTAGGAGTGAAGGAATGCGGGCCCGCACGAAACCACCCAACCGACTTGGCACCCGTGTTATCAACGTTTGAAAACCGCGTCGTGCCACCTTCGTTCGTACCCCAACCTGCAAACGCCGTGGCGACGAACGCCGAACAGAAAACGGATTCCCCACCGGCAAGTCGAGGCACGCCGGTACCGGTCGTGAGAAATGGCCCCCACTTGTAACCTGCGGCGTCTTTTTCAGCGACAACCACCGTGTTAGAAGTACCATCGCTGATGCTGGCAAACGAGCGCCATTTCTTGCCTGGGGCGAATAGCCCGGATACATCGCCCACCTTATTGAACCCGTAGTTGACCCAGGGGTTCCAAGGACCAAAGGTTGCCGTTGGCCACCAATGAAATCCTTCGCTACCGGCATAGTTCGTCCAGGCAATGTCGTGCGTTTCCGTCACATCGCTGAACGTGCCGTCCGACGGGCATTGCAACGTGGGTAACAGCACACCTACATGAGGTTGTCCCCACGCGGGAAAACGAAAATCGATCTTGTCGTACATCGGTTGTTGTTCCATGTACGGCAGAATCGCCGTCACCCAAGTGTGATGATAGGCTTGGGGCAAGAAACCGATTTCATTTTGAGGGCGATCCGGGAACCCCCAAATAATCTTGGGAAACCTGTGGTAGACGTCATGATAGTTGTGCAGTGACAAGCCAATCTGTTTGGCGTTGTTCGTGCACGACATGCGTCGAGCTGCTTCGCGAGCTGCCTGAACTGCTGGTAGCAACAATGCCACCAAGATGCCAATGATGGCAATTACGACAAGCAGTTCGACGAGCGTAAAACCGCGTTGGCGTTTTCGCTCCATGATTGCAACCTCCTGAGAATGGGAAAGAAGATTAGGAATAAGAACCGGAAACTCGAAGCGTTGTTAAGTCCGTTAGAACTCAACTAAGACAACTCCACTGCAATCCGTATTGAACGGAACGGATGTGGCCAACAGGTTGCCAGCTGCAACCGAAACAAGCCACTGCGAACGGGTTGGTGCGAAAAGCAATTTGACGATTGTCCACTCTGATTGTGACCAATACTCCAACTGTCAACTGCGGCAGGTCATCCCGGCACCACACTTAAAGCTACTGCTTTCGCACGCAAATATCAAGCGATTTCAAACAATCTGCCACATATTCGGTATATCGCATATGAACAGTGCGGCTTGGTGGCCCGGTGGACGCACGCTGGATTGCACCGAACCATCGCTGACATGATCTCATGACACCCCACGTTTAGGCTCGGCACGGCGACAAGCCGAGGCCCCCCCCAATACAATCGGAAGTAGACGCATTGCCGGTCGCGAACCGATCTCACAACGAGGTCCTGGGCAGTCGCCGAGCAACTCCAGCACGGGCAACCGGCAACCACACCGAAAAACACCACTTGCGAGGGGGTCGCATCCGCAGTGGTCCGTGGGAGCCCCTACTTTTGGGCAAGAACCGAAACGCGAAACGAACGTCCACGCCTCTTTCTTGCGTTTTCAAAGGCGCGTTATCATTGCTCCGAAAGTCGAAAGCGTTACGAAGAGCCTATTGTCGCTGGCCCGTGCCCTGAACCAGCGTCAGCAATTGGTCTACGTCCGAACAATGAAAAACTTCCTTCACGCCCCCTAGCCACTGCACCTCGACGCAATCGACGCGTTCGCGTTGCCCCAGCCCAAAATGCAGTCGCATGCCGTGATGACTCTGGTAACCGCGACCACTGTGAACTTCGTCGACTTGGACGAGGTCGCCGGCCGTCACTGTAACGCGAGATCCCACCGCGTCGCGATTCGCCGTGATTCCTACCAGGCGGATTTGAATCCAATGGTTACCCGTGGCCGAGTCATTTCTCAGTACGGTCGGTTCGCGCCGCGCATTGAGAATCACAACGTCGATATCACCATCGTTGTCCAGATCGTCGAACCCGGTCCCGCGACTGCAACGGCGCAGCAACATGCCGGCGCCACTTTGTGCGGACACATCGACAAACGTTCCGTTTCCCTGATTCAGCAGCAGGATATTGCGTGTTTCATATTCGATCGTGTCATCCTTCTGCGACACGTTGTCTTCCAGGTGCCCCGTCGCCATGAAAATATCGCGATCACCATCGTTGTCGAAGTCGACAAACCCAACGCCCCAAGTAACAAAACGAACACCGGCCGCACCGGCACCGGTCACCCGGCTGACATCATCAAAGTACCCCTTCCCCGAATTGCGAAACAACACCGGCATCTCGTCCTGATAGTTCGTCATGATAAAGTCGAACCAGCCGTCATTGTCATAGTCGCCGCAATCGACCCCCATACTTCCCTGAGCCTTCCCCGTCACATCAAACGCGGTACCCGCGAACAATGCAACTTCGGTGAACTGGCCCTTGCCATCATTTTGATACAGGAAATTCGGGGTCATGTCGTTACAGACGAAGATGTCCGTATCACCGTCGTTGTCATAGTCTCCACAAACCGCGCCCATCCCTGTCCCCGACGGACCACCAATGCCCGACGACCTGGAAATATCGACGAACGAGCCATCACCTTGATTGCGATAGAGCGTGTTCGAGTCCCCCTTGAAGGCAAGCGGTGACGGATAGACCGAAATGCCACGAAACGTCGTGTGACGATGCATGTCGCTGCGGTACTTCACATAGTTGGCAACGAACAGGTCCAGTTGACCGTTGCCATCCACATCCAGAAAACAAGCTGCGGCCCCCACCCTGCTATCGTTCCCGACCTCCGCAACGTCGGTCACCTGGCAAAAACTCCCGTCACCCTCGT
Organism: Planctomycetota bacterium; assembly: GCA_024277285.1. Next base: position 48,526 of record JAJRVM010000042.1, on the reverse strand, counting down.
TGCGATACAAGACGTTGGGGCCGAAGTTGTTCAGATACAGATCCTGGTCGCCATCATTGTCATAGTCGGCGGCCGTGACGCCCAGTCCATGCTGAGTATCGCCCAAACCGGCAGCCGCGGTGACATCCGCAAACTGCCAGTTCCCGAGGTTGCGATAAAGCGCGTCCTTCGGTAGCGGCAGTGGCGCATCGCCCGCAATCGGAGCTCCGTTCGCGAAGTAGATATCGATCCACCCGTCACCGTCGAAATCGCCAAGCGCCAAGCCCGCGCTTACGTATTCGACGATGCGATACGCACCGGTGCTGCCGTCGCTGTGACGAAACGTGATTCCCGTGTGGTTCGTCACGTCGTGCAACACGATTGGCCCATCCGCGCCACGTGCTTCCGCTCCTCGTGTTGCCACACCGCTCCATGGCGGCATGACGGCAACCAACAACACCGTGACCACCACAAACCACGCTCGGCAAGAACTCCGTTGTAGACTCTGTTGTGAAACGTCCCATGCTCCTGGGATCGGCGTTCCCCAGGTCCGTACCACGGGAAGACCGGTCCGTACCACGGGAAGACCGGTCCGTACCACGGGAAGAAAACGGTTAGGAACAGTACGTCCATCGAGTTTTGAAACGCAGCCTGGTGGTACCATGGTCGCTGACGAACCTCTTCTTGTTGATGTACGCGTGACGGCGATAGCCGGCACGCGTCCCTATTCTCGCAACCGTCAGCTCACTCCGCAAGCGACGGGCTACGTGGCCGCTCACTATCGCTTCGGCCTCTTACCGACCGGTGGCACGGCAGGAAGTTGATCGTAGAGTTGGCGAAACGTACCGTTATCGGGTGCCAGTCGGACCGCTTCGCCAAGTGCCTTTTTCGCGTTGGGCAAGTCACCCAGCTGAAAATAGACGCGCCCCAGCAGAACGTGGTTCAACGCCGATGGCTCTATGGAAACCGCCTTCCGCGCCAAGCGTAAGGATTCAGTTGGGTGTTGCCGTGATTCGAGGTACACTTCCGCCAAGCCGGCATGCGCTTGTGCATTGTCGGGAGCCAGTTCGACCACTTTTTTCAAAGCCGATACCGCCGCATCAAACCGCCCCGCTTGTGCATAGAGCACCCCCAATCTCCACAAGAGTTTTGGATTCTCCGGGTCTGCGTCGACGGTTCCTTCGCAGACACGTATCGCGTCGGGCAGCCGTCGCAACTGCTGGTACAAATCGATCAGCAATAGGCGACTAGGCAAATTCTTCGGATCCACCTGAATGGCCCGTTGGCATAGCCGTGCTGCTTCGAGCAGGTCACCACGCGCTTGATACAACCGAGCTGCGTAGAGCGTGGATGAGGCGTGATTGACGCGTGTCATCGTGAGATCAAAGGCCTCCGGTGTCACGCCTTCGGGCGTCTTCTTTTTTTTCGCGCGCAGCGCGCGCGATTTCTCGAGCACCTTGCGTGCCTCGTCACGGCGGCCGAGCCGCATGAGCGCGGTGCCAAGCCCCAAGCGGGCTTCGCTCGACGCAGGCCGGCGTTCGATGACTCGCTCGAAATCGGCCGCAGCGCGATCGTAGTCATTCAACTGCAGCTCGATCTGAGCCAGCTGCAGCACACTCTCGACCGATGCGGGCACCATGTCCACATAACGCCGCATCACACGCGCGGCTTCCGCAGCCTCCTGGCGCCGCATGAGTACTTCCGCCAACTGATGTGCCGCTTGCGGGTACCTGGGATCAATCTCCAGTGCGCGACGCAACAACGATTCCGCCTCCGCGTCATCACCCCGTTTGATCGCCAATTGCGCCAACCCATGTAACGCATCCGGCCGCCGTGACTCGAGCTTCAAACACTTTTCCCACGCCCGCGCCGCCGCGGCCGACTTTCCCTGGTACATCAACACTCGGCCCTGAAGGTCGTACGCCATCGGGTCGTTCGGAAATCGGGCAACCGCGCGCTCGGCCATTTCCGTCATGTCCGCCAATAACTGCTCATGGTTTTTTGGAACAGCCGGGCTTTTTGGAACAGCCGGTTCAGTAGCGGGCGTGGCGGTGGACGGCTCGACGCCATTGCGTTCGGGCGCCTGCGCACCGGGCGGCGGGGAACTCGCACGACGCCCCGATTCCGCCTCAGGCGTCTGTGGTCGAATCGATCGATCGACGGGCGAGTCATCATCGGCAACCGCATAGGACTGCTGGACTGCCGCTGGCTCACCGTCCGTGACACTCACTCGGTAGATAGCAAATCCCGCCGCCAACAGAGCGGTGATACCAAGGGCCATCAGCCACCTGCGCTGCCGTGACCCGCTGGTGGTGAGCGTTTGCCGCCGATTCCTGTTTCCCTTACGCATCCCTCACCACTCAATCACGAAAACCCAAAGAAACCACTCGCCACCGCACCCCATTATACGTTCCGGTGCTGGCCACCATGCCGCAGCCTGCACGCCAATTTGCGTGCCTGCGAATAGCTTGATCATAATCTGAAGCTTCTCATTCTACGCCTCTTCTGACGTTCACGAACCAAGCAAGCACTCGAAATCGGCCGGCAATTCGCGCGATTCCTAAAGTGTATCTCGCGGATCATGGTTCGTGTAGTTGACACACGGCGACGCGTCTTTCGTCACCGTGTGAATCGCCCACCGCCCGCCTCCAAGAGATGCCAGACGGTTGTCCTTAACTGACACGCTGCGGTAGAATGGCGCGTGACGTGTTGCCCCGCTCTTATCGTATGCCACGGTCGTGGTTGGCAGCTCATTCTGCGATAGCGCCCCAGTCGCCGAGGAACCCAGTCGCCGAGGAACCCAGTCGCCGAGGAACCCAGTCGCCGAGGAACCCAATGCCCACGATGCGTGTGGGAACGAAGCTGGGGCCGATGCGGCAGTTGCACCGGCAGTTGCACCGGCAGTTGCACCGGGCTGGCGCCACTGCGAAACGCTGCCATGAAGGCACACGGGAACTTCTTGGCGCCGTAATGCGTCTCTTAGCCAACAACACAACAGACCGCGACACGACAGACCGCTCCCCACATGCACTTGTAGCATGTAAGGTATTACACTGCCTAGCTTTGGGTTAACTCGAACTCCCATCTCCATAGCGAGTCGACAGATCATGAAGAAGCTCATCTGCCTGATATTGCTGGCCTCCTTCTCGACATTCGGCGTTTTGTTCGCCGAACGCGCGCAGCAACCCAAGGGGGACTGGAAAGCAGTCCAGGAAGCAATACGCGTTCGCCGTCCGAAAACCGCGATCGGCCAGCGCACGCCGATTATCAAGCGGGCCATGTTTACCAAAAAATATGCCGAGGCGACCAAAGCCCTCGCCCTGAAGATCATGCTGGAGAGTCAAATCGAGGGCGGCAAAGCGGAAGAGCGCATCACGCGTCTGCAGAACGAAATCGGAGATCTGCCCGAGCCGATGCGGCCCATGATGGAAGTCGTCTTGGCCAATTGGTACTGGCATTACTTCCAACAAAATCGATGGCGATTTGTCCAACGCACACGCACTGACAAGGCGTCAGGCGAGGATATCTTGACCTGGGATCTACCACGCATTTTGGCCGAGATCGACGCACATTTCACCGCCGCGCTGAAAGCAGAGCAAGAGCTCAAAGAGACGCCGATCACGGAATTCAATGATCTGCTGGTCAAAGGGACGATGCCTGACACGCATCGCCCGACGCTGTTTGATTTTGTGGCCTACGATGCGTTACGGTTCTACAGTGCCGGTGAACAGGCGGGCGCAGCCGCCCAAGACGCGTATGTATTGCAAGCGAGCAGCCCAGCGCTGGGGCCGCCAAGCGACTTCCTCATGTGGAAGCTCGATTCGACCGACAAGCAATCGCCTACGCTCAAAGCGCTGCACCTCTACCAAAACCTGATGGCTTTCCACAAGGAAAGGGAAAACGACATTGCGTTGGCCGAAGCCGATTTGAGCCGGCTGAAATTCGCCTACAACAAATCGTTTGGCGAGGAGAAGGACGCGCGTTACAAGGCCGCTTTGGCCGGCTTTGCCAAACACTGGCAGGATCTGCCGATCGCTGCACGTGCTCTGGCAGCTCACGCGCAAGTTCTGCACACCCAACAGCTTCTAACCGACGCGCACGCCATGGCCGAACAGGGCTGGAAGAAGTTTCCCAAAAGCGTCGGAGGGCACCTTTGCTACAACCTGCTGCAAGTGATCGAAGCCAAAGAAATCAGCGTGCAGATCGAGCGAGTGTGGAACAACCCATGGCCCCAAATCCAGGTGAACTACCGCAACTTGACTCAAGTCCATTTCCGTGTGGTCCGCTACGACTGGGAATCGTTGATCAAACGCGACCGCTACAGTCCCGGCGGAATCGACGCGCTGTTGCGCAAGGAACTGATCGGCAAACACCCCGATCGCCAATGGTCACACGACCTATCACCCACCGAAGACTATCTGTCCACCAACGCACGATTCGAGGTCCCCGACGATCTCGAACCAGGATTCTACTTCCTGATCGCCAGCCCGGATCGCCAGTTTGGTGAAGAGGATAACCGCGTCCTCGTCCATGAGTTTTGGGTCAGCCCACTGGCCTTGGTGCTGCGCACCGGCCAATCGGCCGGCAAGATAGAAGGATTTGTGCTCGACGCCGACAGCGGTGATCCGATCTCCGGTGCCAGAGTGCGTTTCTGGCGCCGTCAACGCCAGCTGCGTAAGAACCAGTGGATCGAACAACGTATCGTCGTCAGAACGGACAAGAACGGCTTGTTCCGTATCGCCGGATCAGATCGCACGCCCTATGCGTTGCTTGTTCAACATGACAAGTTCGCGCTGTCAACACAGAATCTAGTGCGCGTGTACAGCAGCCGCAGTGCGGCCAAGCCATACCAACGCACGGTCTTCTTTACTGATCGGTCGCTCTATCGACCCGGTCAGACGATTCGTTTCAAAGGAATTTGTGTTTCTGTCGATCAGGAAAACGACAAGTACAAGACGGTCGAAGGCAAGCGAGTGACGGTCGTCTTTGAGGACGCCAATCGCCAGCAAATCGCCACACAAGTTCTTCGCACGAACGCTTTTGGTTCGTTCAGTGGCAGTTTCACGGCGCCGCGCGACCGGTTGATGGGGCGCATGGTGCTACGTGACGAGGGCGATCGCCAGAGTCGCACGCGGATCAGTGTCGAAGAATATAAACGCCCCAAATTCAAAGTGGAATTGGACGCCCCGGCCGTAGCGGCCCGACTCGGCGGTGAAGTGCAGGTGCCTGGAACAGCCAAAGCTTATACGGGAGCCACGATTGGCGGTGCCAGCGTCAACTACCGCGTCGTGCGCGAAGTGCGATACCCGATCTGGTGGTACTGGCGCTGTTGGTGGAACCCACCGCAAGCCCAGTCCCAAGAGATTGCTCACGGCACGACGACGACCGAAAGCGACGGCACGTTCACCGTTCCCTTCACCGCACGACCCGATCCATCCGTTGCCGAAAAAGACGAACCGACCTTTCGCTTCACCATCTACGCCGACGTAACCGACACGTCGGGCGAAACACGTTCGGACCAACGTAGTGTGAATATCGCGTTTACAGCGTTGCAAGCTTCCATGTCGACCGACAGTTGGCTGGTCACCGATGTCGGTGTCAAGGTCCGCATCAGCACCCAATCGCCCGACGGGGAACCGCGCGCCGCCAAAGGAACCATCAAAGTCTACCGACTGAAGCAACCCGCACAGGTGCATCGGGCCCCACTCGCAGGCCATGCAGCCTATCGGCGACACCGTCTCGGAAACGCGGCGAAAACGCCTGAACCCGATCTATCGAATCCCAATTCATGGCCGTTGGGCGAAGTCGCCGCCGAACGCGCATTTGCCACCGACGCCAGCGGATCCGATGCGGAAACCTTCGAGCTTCCAGCTGGCTCTTATCGTGCCGTCCTCGAAACCGAGGACGGCTTCGGCAAGCAGGTCACTGCAATCCTGCCGCTGCAAGTGCTTGACCCCAAGGCCGATCGGATGGCGATTAAGGTTCCCACGGTTTTTGCCGCTCCCAAATGGTCACTGGAACCGGGTGATACGTTTACCGCTCTCTGGGGTACGGGCTACGAACAAGGCCGCGCGTTTGTCGAAGTGGTGCATCGTGGCAAGGTGCTGCAAAGCTACTGGACGCGTCCGGGAGTTACTCAAACAACACTCGAACAAGGTGTTACCGAAGCGATGCGCGGCGGATTCGCCGTGCGCGTGACGCAGGTGCGTGAAAACCGAGCCTACTTTTCTTCCCGTACGGTCAATGTTCCTTGGACCAACAAGCAGTTGGAAATCAAGTGGGAGCATTTCGTCTCGAAGCTGAAGCCGGGTCAAAAGGAATCGTGGACCGCAACGATCACCGGGCCCGATTCGGAAGCGGCGGTTGCCGAAATGGTCGCCACGCTCTACGACGCCTCGTTGGATGCTTATCTGCCTCATCATTGGCCGCGTCTCGACCTGTTTCGACACAACTACACCCGTTTGAATCAGCAGTTCCAGAACACGGCTTTATCGCTACGCAACTTGCACGGAAGATTCGACCGCGACGATAAGTCAGTCAGCATTACGTTCCGCTCGCTGCCGCGTGATGTTGTCACGCCAGCAATGTTCGGACGGCGAATGCGGCGCGGCGGCGGGATGGGTGGATTTGGCGGCGGAGGCGGCTTGGCGCCGATGAGCGCAGCGTCAGATGCTGCGCCGGCAAGAGGCTACAGTCAGGCGGAAGGTATGGGAGTGATGAAGTCGCATTCGGGTACCGTGCATGCTGGGACGCGCCTCGCCATGACCGGCAATGACAATGCAAAGGACGCGGCGGACGGCAGCAGCGTGGGAGGCTCCGCGCAAGTCGATCTGAGCAAAGTTACGGCTAGAAAGAACCTGAACGAAACCGCATTCTTCTTCCCGCACCTCGTTGCCGGCAAAGACGGCCAGGTGACGATGACCTTCACCATGCCCGAAGCCCTGACCGAATGGAAGTTCCTGGGATTTGCCCACGACAGTCAGTTGCGTAGCGGTACGATGACCGATACCGCCGTCACGTCCAAAGACCTGATGATCCAACCACTGGCACCGCGGTTCCTGCGCGAAGGAGACGTGGTGGAGTTCACCGTCAAAGTGATCAACCAGTCGCCGACGCGTCAGACCGGCACCGTGCGACTCTCCTTGTCGGATGCGCGCACTCTGAAAGTCGTCGATCAGGAACTGGGGAACACGAAAACCGATCAGGCGTTCGACATTCCGTCGAAACAATCAGAGAGTTTTTCATGGCGTTTGAAAGTCCCCGATTCGATGGGGTTCCTAACCTACAAGGCGGTGGGCTCCACGGGTCGGCTTGCCGATGGCGAAGAAGGTTACCTTCCCGTCCTCTCACGCCGCATCCTGGTCACCGAATCCCTGCCACTGCCCATCCGGGGTGCTGGCACCAAAAAGTTTGAATTTACGAAACTGCTGGAATCGGCAAGCTCCGATTCGCTGCAAAGCCAGTCGTTGACCGTGCAAATGGTCTCGAACCCGGCCTGGTATGCCGTGATGGCACTCCCCTACCTGATGGAGTACCCGCACGAGTGCAGCGAGCAAACGTTTAACCGGCTTTACGCCAACACACTGGCAAAGCACATCGCCAACTCCGATCCCAAGATCCGGCGCATCTTCGACCAATGGAAAGAAACGCCGGCGTTGGATAGCCCAATGGAGAAAAACCAGGAGCTCAAGGCGGTCATGCTCGAAGAGACACCGTGGGTTCGCCAAGCTAAGAAAGAAAGCCAAGCGCGCCGTGATGTCGGCATTCTGTTCGACGCCAACCGGTTGCAAGATGAAACAGCCCGCACATTGCGCAAGCTGAGCGAGTTACAAGAGGCGGACGGCTCGTGGCCTTGGTTCCCAGGCGGTCGCCCAAATGACTATATCACGCTTTATATTACCACCGGATTCGGGCGCCTTCGGCACCTCGGAACCGACATCGACGTGGCACCGGCGATCAAGTCGCTTACGCGGCTCGATACGTGGATCGACGAGAAGTATCGGAATGCCCTGAAACACGGCAAGAAGGAAGACAATCACCTGACCCGTATTATCGCGTTGTATCTGTACGGCAGAAGCTTTTTCCTGGACGATCTGCCGATCGCTGCAAAACATAAGGAAGCAGTCGATTACTATATGGGGCAAGCACGCACGTACTGGATGAAGTTGAGTAACCGGCAATCGGAAGCGCACGTGGCGATTGCACTGAAGCGATTCGGCGACAAAAAGACGCCGCGGGACATCATGATCTCGCTCAAGGAACGGAGCGTCTCGAACGAGGAGATGGGAATGTTCTGGCGCGATGTCGAGCTTTCATGGTGGTGGTACCGAGCTCCGATCGAAACGCAAGCAATGATGATCGAGGCGTTTGACGAAGTGATGAACGACGCTAAATCAGTCGAAGACTGTCGCGTCTGGTTGCTCAAGCAAAAGCAGACTCAGGACTGGAAGACGACCAAGGCGACCGCCGATGCAGTCTACGGACTGCTGTTGCGCGGCACCGATTTGCTCGCCTCCGACGCCTTGGTCAAAGTGTCACTCGGCGGTCTGGAAATTAAGCCCAAACAGGTCGAAGCGGGAACCGGTTTTTACGAAGAGCGGCTGGTGCGTGGCGAGATCAAGCCAGAAATGGGACATGTGACCGTCACGAAGACCGACCCGGGCGTCGCCTGGGGAAGCGTGCATTGGCAATACCTGGAGGACATGGCCAAGATTACGCCGTACGAAGGGACACCGCTGAAACTGAAGAAGGAACTCTTCATCAAGAAGAACACCAAAAAAGGCCCCGTACTCTACGCGGTGAAGGGCCCTGTTTCGGTCGGTGACGAGTTGGTCGTACGTTTGGAGTTGCGCGTTGATCGCGACATGGAATACGTGCACTTGAAAGACCAGCGTGGTAGTGGGCTCGAACCCGTCAACGTCCTGTCGCGTTACCGCTACCAAGATGGCCTGGGGTACTACGAAACAACCCGTGACACCGCCAGCCATTTTTTCATCGCCTACCTGCCCAAAGGAACCTACGTGTTCGAGTATTCAACGCGCGTGGTGCACCGCGGCCAGTATCAGTCGGGAATGGCGCAGATCCAATGCATGTACGCTCCGGAATTCAACAGCCACAGCCAAAGCCTACCGATCAAGGTCGAGTAGAGTGTCTCAAGCTCGCCACGCACCACGCCAGCCGCTCCATCGACGCACCCGTTCACGGCCTTGGCCATGAACGGTTCCCCATCGACACGACCGGCGAGCGCAGGCACACCGAAATAAACTCAATAGACGAAACGCTCCACTTCGTAATGTGCCACGTAAGGCCCGTGCCCCCTTGGCAAGCTGCCGATCCCACTGCGCAATAATTGCTCCTGTTCCTTCATTCGCGGCGGACTCAAAGGCTGAATATCGGCCTCGGCGGCCAGGTCGTCGTATTCGGCACCATGCGCCGGTACGAGTGGCGATAGGTAAATGAAATCACCCGCCGCCAATTGCATCGCGTGAATGAGCGCGACCGTTTCTCGCACATGGGCATCAAAGTAGCGTTCCCCCCCCACGCCGATCAGCACGATCACGCCGGTCGCCACACCACCTTGTTTCGCAGCGCGGACCGCTCCAAGCATCTGCTGTGGTTCTGCGGGCTTGCGCAGCCATTGAAGCAACTCGGCCGCGCCCGATTCCAAGCCGATATAAACTTGCTTGAGATTCAATCGCCGCAAGGCCGCGAATTCGTCCACGGTGATACGCGTGCCGGCCAGCGCGTCCAAGAACGAGGTAATCCCGTTAAAGCGAGTCGGAGAACCTCGCCACCACGAACCTTGCTGGGCCGGTCGATCGGATGGTGGAAACTCGAACCGCTGGTTGACATACTGAAGAATCTCCTCGCGCCATGCGCGCGGTCCAAGCAGCGCATTTGCCTGCCCCAAGAAAATGTCGCGTCGCGCGGCCAGTGCAGCACCGTGGTATCGAACTGCCGCGTCGACATGTTGCTGGAATTGACCTAACGGACGAAGACGGTATTGCCTGTCCCGATAGAAATTGCAAAACGTGCATTGGTTGTAACTGCACCCGTCACTGGCCAGCAGTACCAACGACTGATATTGGTCCGGTGGCAAGATGGGAATGTCATGGTAAAGCTCTCGAAATGCATCCAGGTCGTGTGTGGCGGCATGTTCGTCAAACGCAGCGGCGCGCGTAACCGCGTCGCGTAGCGACGTTTGCTCGTCGTCATCGGTGCCCAACGCTGCTTCATATGCTGCGTGCGCCGCTTGCATGCGCCGGTTTGCCGCGCGGATCAGAGTGACCGGTTGCCGCGGCTCGCAATCCGCCTCATCGACGACACTTGGCGTTTTGGCGACGTTGGCAACCGCGTCACGGTTCACTCCCGCAACTGTCGAAGAACGGTCGCCCGGCGAGGGAGCACTCCAAACAGTGTCTCTCGCCGCCGCGTCACCCGTTGCCTGACGACTCAGCCGCAGCATCCTTCCAGAGAGGCCGCGCCGCCATTGGAGGCCCGGCACAGCGACACGCAACAATCGCCCCTCCAAGTCGAAATGGAGCGCTTCACCGTCATCAAAATGGACGACCAGTCCGGTCTCCTTGAGCCCCAAGACGGCGTTCCCGCTGCCATCGTTTAAACGCACTTTGGCAACAGAACGATAGGCCGAATAAGTTTCGGGCCGGTCATGAGCGGGTAACAACACGCTTGTTCACTCCAGAAATCCGTACCGAACTCGCGCAAACCACATTGCACTAAGGATTTGCAAGACAATTACCTACCGCATGGATACCGGAAAGCACTGGTATTCGTGGCTCAGTCAGCGGCCAATTCGGTAACTTATTGTTTTGCACGTCCTAAGGGCCGCGTCCACGGGGATGCTCCTTGCGTGGTTGGCTTGCCATCGGATATCCTGCAATGGAGTGGGTCCCGTAATGCGCAAACCGCCGTTTATCACGACGAACCGGCCTCCCTGCGTTGGGGGCTTTCCGACCGCGATTCGGTAACTCCCGCAGTAAACCCGGCTTTCGGCAAACGCACCATCCACCATAGCGTCGCGCGTCGCCACGACCAAGTAGGTTTCGCTCGCCCCGCGAGCCTGCCACAGCAACCCATTGGGAGATCTCACGGCCATGCTTCGAGGACAGCTGATTCAACCTGATATCTTGGAAGTTTTGGGACGCGCTGGTCACGGATCCAAAATCCTGATAGCCGATGGCAATTACCCGTTTCTTACCAAACTGGGCCCCAACGCGGCACTGGTCAACCTGAACCTGTCGCCAGGCTTGGTCGACTGCGTGCAAGTACTCGAGGCGCTCGTGACCGCGATCCCGGTCGAGGAAGCGGCCGTCATGCAATATGCCAGTTCGGGCCCTTATGCCTTGGAACACGATCCGGAAGTCTGGGACCGGTTCCGCGACACACTCAAGGCGGCAGGCCATACCAACCCGCTGCGAACGATTGAACGATTCGCTTTCTACGACGAAGCGGGAACACCCGACGTGGCACTGACGATCGCCACGGGCGAACAACGGATCTACGCCAATCTATTGTTGACGATCGGCGTCGTGATGGGTTGAGGGGCAGCGAGAACGCCGTCCACTTCGCGACGAGAGAAAAACACGCGTTCGCTACGCTTGAGCCTTGCGGCTTCGGTACCAACGTTGCGAGATCAACAGTCCCAGGCCGACCATCCAGAGCACCAAGGTAGCAGGCTCGGGAATTTCGCCTTCGCCGCCATCAGGTGGCACCACTGAAATACCGCCGCCGCCACCGCCACCGCCGAAGCCACCGCTCGAACCACCGCCACCGATGCCAAAACCTGATCCCGTGTTTCCAATCCCGCTCCCGACACCAAACGAAGCAAATGTTCCGCTCGGCACGCCGCCCACGGCACCGACCATATAGCCGACGTCCGTGTTCACCGCATCGGCGCCACAGCCGCCACACGTCGTGCATCCGCCAGCACTGGTCGAGGGCTTCCACATCAAAGCGTGAGTGTTTCCATTCGTCTCTCCAGCACCTACCACGGCGCCTTCAGCGTTCATGTCCCAAGCCACCTCAAGCCCCTCACCTATGCGGCTGTGGTCTTGAAGCAAACCCGTTTTCGGGTTCCATCGGACCGCATAGTTTCGTCCATGCGGCGGCGCCGAATAGTCGATAATCTTTCCTTCAGCATTCAAGGCATATGCCTCGGCGAAGCCACCGTCAAAAGTCCCCAGATCGGTTAGCTCGCCACTGACAGTGTCCCAGACATACCCGCGATAGGCCCCCTCGTCCGCCATCGTATAGCCGGCGACCTGGCCGCGCGCGTTGACACCAAACGCAAAACTCACCAGCCCATCGAGAGGCTCCACGCCTTGCGGGACCCCGGTCTGTGGGTCCCAAGTGAAGGCTTGCACTTTGCCGCTAGCCGTTTGCGAATGCCCAGCAACCACGCCCTCGTCACTCACCGCAAACGCATAACTGAACTTGCCACCGAGCGTACCAAGATCCTTCATCGTGCCCGATTGTGGATCCCACAGAAAGGCATGATCCTGGCCTTCCACAATCTGCGAAACACCTACCACCTGTCCCGCGTCGTTGATGCTCGACGCACGACTGCTCTGGCCGCCTAACGTATCCAAGTCACGCATGGTCTCCGACGACGACGACCACAAAAATGCGTGTACTTCGCCATCCTCCGTCTCCGAAAAACCAACCACGTCCCCTTGGTCGTTCACGCACTGAGCGTAACTGAAGCTGCCGCCAAGCGTGCCAAGATCGCGCATCTCCTGATCAACCACATCCCAAATAAAGGCATGCACATCACCCGAAGCTGTTTGCGAATGCCCCACAACGTTGGTCGTCGAGTTGATGCTGGTCGCTTCACTGAATTCACCACCAAGCGTTCCCAAGTCAATAAGCTCGCCCGGTGAATCAGCCACGACCTGTTCGAGCCCTTGCTCGTTGGAGAAAGTCAATCCATCAGCCGGCACGGTCGCTTGCACGGAAGTGGCATCTTGAGGCACCACCTCTTGCCATGCGACATTGGTCCACTGTCGCGCGCCCCACCGTCCACCAAGCAATTGGGCTGGCGCGGCTTGCACTTCCCATGAAGCACGCGTCACGATCGAGCGAGACGGGGCGGAACTGACTTGTACATCAGCACGCACACCAGTCGCCAGGACGATCAACGCACCAAAATACAAACAGCCCCAAGATCGCTTCAACATTGCAGCACCTCTTCGCAATCGCCAACTTCTGATGTCAACGTATATCAACTCATGCACGTAAGTTTTTCAACGCAAACGCGCTCGGCGATAAGTAACTCGCCGGCGACTCAGCCTGACGGTTCACGGCAAACCCTCACCGCAAATCGCCCAAAACCTACTCCTTCACAACCCTTTAGGATAATTGGTCACTACATCTTACTCAACCGATTCTTTTGGAATTCGCTCAATACAAGGAACATCCCTCCCCCCGCCTGGAGTATCAACACCCCACCCGGCGATGCCGGCAAGACGGTGCGCCGGTGGCTGTGCCGTCGCTGACCGAAACCAGACTGTCTGACCGAAACCAGACTGTCTGGTTCCTAATCTGGTGCCACTGCATGCCAAGACGAGCCCCCCCAGTGCCAAGAAATCCCACGCCACGAATCGCGCCACCACCACACCGCCGTTCAACGCACGCAGTGTGCAGCTCCTACCCACGTTCCAACGGAACCACGCGCCCATGTCGCAACGAACACTGGCTCCGTTCGTGCTTGAAGTCCGTTCGTGAGGTATCGCATGTGGCCACTCACTCAGCCAGTGCCACACCAACGACTTCTAATTCAGACTGTCTGGGATTACCGGTCCGTTGCTGGCTCGGTGTCGATAGATGGCGTTCTGGAGACGTGAGCCTGTTCATGCTCGGGATGGAATCCCAAGCTACAAGCCGAAACCAGACTGTCTGGGATTACCGGCTGCACCGCACCGCAGAGGGGGGGGCACTCCCCGTCTGTAACGGTAGACCATCACCAACGGCTGCAGTGCGGCGTAAATGCCGAGTCACGCTGTGCCAACAGGTCGGAAAAACGAGATGGTCGGAAAAGCCGGAACGGAGCGTCCGTCATAGGCCGGAATGGCCCGCTCGGATGTAAACACAGCTAATTTGGAGTAAATTGCCGGGTCGATAAAACAAGCAGGCCTGCTAACATAGCAAAAGAGCCATAAAGAGTCGTTTCATGTAAGATGGGTGCACGGTGCCACACCAGTTTCCCTGAGAAACCTAAAGGCCAACGTGAGCCTTCTGGCTCTGGGCTCAAGACTCGTGACCGGCGAGCCAAGCCCGCGACAGGGAAACATGAGCGGAGCCAGCTCAATCAACAAAGATTCGTACGCATGATCAACTCCGATTTCGTGCTGGGAGTTTCACACTTTGGGTAGCCAAGAATTTCTGAACCAAGTGCGCGCCGCAGGTGTCATTGGCGCTGGCGGCGCCGGGTTTCCCACCTTCAAGAAGTTGGAAGCCCAGGTGGATCGCCTTATCGCCAACGGTGCCGAGTGCGAACCGCTATTGCAAAAAGACCGCGAATCGATGATTCGGGAGCAAGATGCGTTCTTTCGCGGACTTGAGGCCATGCGCGACCAAACGGGTGCGTCGCAAGTGACGATCGCGGTGAAACGCAAAAACGAAGACATCCTCCCAGCGATGCGTGAGCGGGCCCATCAGTCGGGTATCGAGTTCTTCGTATATGAAGACGTTTACCCCGCCGGTGACGAGTACGTACTGGTCTACGAAATCACGGGGAAACAGATACCTCCCGGTGGACTGCCTTTGCACGTGGGATGTGTCGTTGACAATGTCGAGACCATTATCAACGTTGGTAAGGCCCTGGAATCGCAAGGAGTCGTTGACAAGTACATCACGGTGACCGGCGCCGTCGCATCCCCCTACACCACCGTGGTACCCATTGGCACTTCGTTTTCCGACTGCCTGCGTGCGGCCGGAGGCTGCACCGTGGACGATCCGACGATCCTGGTCAGCGGCGTGATGATGGGTGGCGTAAGCCGCGACTTGACACAACCGATCGCGAAGACGACCGCCGGCTTGATTGTGCTTCCCTCCGATCACTACCTCGTGCGTCGCAAAACACAATCGCAAGAGACTTACACACGCATCGGCCACGGGCAATGCGATCAGTGTTCACTTTGCACCGAGCTTTGCCCACGCTACATTCTGGGCTATCCGATTGAACCTCACCGCGTCATGCGAACATTGCTGATGACGGGGGAAGCCAAACAGCGTGGTAGTCTGTGGGCACAGTATTGCTGCGAATGCAATATCTGTTCGTATATCGCCTGCCCCGAACAACTCGATCCCAAGAACATCTGTGTCGATGCAAAAGCGCTGCTGCGAAAGAACAACCTAAGCCGGACGGAAGCGGAACTGGAACAGCTTTTCCGCCCACCTCATCCAGCTCGCCACGGTCGCGAAGTGCCGATATCCAAGCTTTATCAGCGTCTGGGATTGACGCCGTACGATCGCAAAGCGCCGTTTGTCGAACGTGACTGGAATCCTTCATCCGTATCGATTCCCTTGAACACGCATATCGGGCAACCGGCTCAGGCCGTCGTGCAATCAGGCGACTCGGTCGAACGCGGCACCATGATCGCAGATGTCGATCACGACAAGTTAGGCTGTCCGGTGCACGCCAGTGTCGCGGGGCGTGTAACCGCCGTCAGCGCAACCCATATCGTCATCAAGACGCACAGTTAACAGGTGACCAATTGCGGTGCTTTCAGGTTTTTTGGGCTTCATCCTACTCGAAATTCGTGGTCTGCTTGTGAACCGACATCCTCCTCCTATGAAGCGTCGCCACGCGCAGTGCGCAATGCCGGCGAGGCGGATGCACGGTGACTCGAAGTGCCGATTGTGCGCGGGAGTGGGCTGACTCATACATGGGAGAAAACCGTGAGCGATTACGATTAGGACGATAGGTGAGATCCTGGCTGCGTGTTTCGCGAACTTCGGCCGTGAACGGTTACGTTTGTCGCAACACGGACATCCAGACCAACTGAATTGAAACCAACTGAGTCACGTACATACAAGGTAAGGCATTGACCATGAAGAAGGGCGCGGCAATCGGAATCGTCGAAACATCAAGCATTGCCAAAGGCTTTGAGATCGCCGATACCATCCTGAAGGCAGCCAATGTCGAAATCGTTCTCAACCGAACCATCTGCCCCGGAAAGTACATTGTCCTGGTTGGCGGTGACGTCGACGCGGTGCAAGCGAGCATCCAGGCGGGAGCGGCCGTCGGCGCTCACACGGTTGTCGACCAATTTGTCATCTCGAACGTCCATCCCGCCGTATTCCCGGCGATCAGTGGCGTCGAACATGTGCCCGAACTCAAGGCGCTTGGCGTGATCGAGAGTTTCAGTGTCGCGTCGGTCGTCGAGGCGGCCGATGCCGCCATCAAGTCGGCTCCTATCCAGTTTGTGAATATTCACCTGGCAATGGCGATCGGCGGCAAAGGATTCGTCTCCTTTACCGGAGATGTGGCCGCCGTGGAAGAAGCCACTCAAGTTGGCGCCGCGGTTATCGAGCAACGTGGACTGTTGGTCGAAAAAGTGGTCATACCCCGCCCACGCCCTGAAATCATTCGGGAATTTGTCTAGCCTCGAAACAGATGGGACGCGTTCAACCCCGGCACACTCGGCAAAAAGTGCTGTGCTGACAGGTGAGGACGATTGCCGCAGCAAGCGGCAACCTGCCCAAATAGACACCGCTGGCCCTCGACGTTGGACGTTCCTCACCCACCTCGACCGCTAGCACATCCTCTATTGCTCCGCCACGTCTTCGGGCGATACAATCCCCGCACCCGTACGCCGCTGCGCGCCAGCCGCTGGCAAAACGCACGCACGCTTCAAGCTGAGGGATGGCCGTCGATGGCTCGAGAATAGCATTGCCCGCCAAAGTGCGGATGGCTCGGACGTCGCGGTTCGCTTGAGAGCATATTGCCCTTGAGGATAATCGCACCGGCGACTGGAACCCTTTGCACCAAGAACGAGAATTTGCGGCACGCCACCACGACCTAGTCGAAAAGGAGTTCACCCGTCATGAGAAATCGAGCCCTTCCAGCATTACTCGCCATGGTCGCATTGGCCTGCCTGGCCAATGTGCCCAGAGCCAACGCTCAGTACCAGCCGGCCGGCGCAGATACCGTTGCCAAATCGACGAGTGTGCTCAACGAGTTCATGACCTTACCCAACCAGAACATCCCTCGTTCAATGCTCCAAAAGGCCCAGGGCATCGTGATCGTTCCCAATATGATCAAGGCAGGCTTCGTGATCGGTGGCCGGCGTGGAAAAGGCGTCGCGGTGGTGCGAGATCAGAATGGAGCGTGGCTCCCCCCAACCTTTGTGACCATGACCGGTGGTAGCGTCGGCTTCCAGGCGGGTATTCAGTCAACCGACGTCGTACTCGTTTTCAACACGCGCAAGAGCATAAACAACTTGATGAATGGGAAATTGACGCTTGGTGTCGATGCCGCTGCATCCGCTGGCCCAGTAGGGCGTCAAGCATCAGCGGCAACCGATGCTCGGCTGCAAGCCGAAATCTACTCGTATTCGCGTAGCCGTGGCCTCTTTGCCGGTGCCGCGATCGATGGGTCCGTCATTCAGATGAACATGGCGGAAACACAAGCCTTCTATGGCGCCGCAGGGCTTGCTGCCGATGGCCGCCCGGTCGCTGCCAATGCCCAAATGCCACTGGCCGCAGCCCAATTGCTCGCTGCCTTGAACACTTACACCGGAGGCCCCGTTCCCACTACCGCCCCCGCTGTTCCTCCTCCGGCAACTCCGCCCCTGATCGCGGCAGCCCCCGCTGCAATCGCTCCCGCTGCGGTAACGCCTGCCGCACCGATCGCAAATGGTGTGCTTCCGCCCACAACTCCCGCCAACGGGACAAACGCAGTAACCAGTCCCCTTGCACCGCCAACAACGGGACGACCACCTGCGGGCACGTTAGCCGGTCCGGCAACTCCCACCGGACAGACCCTGGAAATCACTCGCCAGGAACTCGCCAAATCGGCGACCAACCTCGGCGCCATACTAGATGCGTCATGGCGGAACTACCTTTCGCTGCCTGAGGAAATCTACACAGGCCGCGGGATCCCGACCAAGGAGAGCTTGCAGCAAGCGATGCAGCGATTCGATGCAATCGCCAAAGAAGGCAAATACAATGCGTTGCTGCAACGCCAAGAGTTCCAACAGACCTATGGCTTGCTGCGCACCTATTCGCAACATGTGGCCACGGTTTCCACCCCCGCCGCAGGTCAACCTTCCGCCAACGCAACCCCCCGAACGGGTGCTATTCGCTAGCACGGCGCGAGCCGAACTACAATTCCAGCGCGGTGCTGGAACGACGAACCGTTGGCCAAGCCACATCCTGGTTCGGCCGTGCGTGAGATCGCCAAAACCAGACTGTCTGGATCGCCAAAACCAGACTGTCTGGGATCGAAAAATGCTGGCAAGAACCCCCGGATGGGGTGACACAGGCCTAGTCTTGAAGTCTAGGACTGAAGCGGCAAGAGCCGAAGCCTCACGGCACGGAGTGCCGTGCCACACTGCGTCGAAATCAGACTGTCTGGCTTCGTGGGCCGGCTTCGCATGGCCAAGGGGGCGATGCTAGCGGTTCATCCCGCGACAACAATTCAGGGTGTCTGAGATTGCGGCGGTGCGCGTCGCGCGCCGCAAGGAAATCGGCAAACAAGGTGCGTGGCGATATGAAAACCAGCTCAACGATCGACCCCACGCTCGAAGAAACAACGGCCGAAACATCCGCGGCAACGTCACGCGAGGGCGCGCGCGACAGCGTTGCATCCGCGTCCCCCGAGCAAGTGCTGGCCACTCGCCGACAAGTGCAACAGATCACACGTGAAATCGCCGAGCTTTCCCGCCAAGATCTATCCTACGAATCCTATTTCACGCAGTTCCTGCAACAGACGACCGCAGCCCTGGCATCCGTGGGAGGAGCAGTGTGGGCAGGCGATTCACAAGGTGCTGCCCGACTGGTAGCGCAAACCAACTTCGAGCAGGCCAGCGGTCCATGGGCCAACACACGTGAGTCGCAGCATCTTGAAGTCCTGCGTCACGTGGCGGCTGGCGCAAAACCGATCGCCGTAGGTCCGCAAAGCAAATCGACCGAGTTGAGAACGACCAATCCAACCGACAACCTGTTGCTGCTAGTTCCACTGCGTTTGGAAGGCCGAGTAACAGCCATTGTGGAAATTTTTCAGCGATCGCATCGCGGGCCGGCAACAGAACGAGGTTACCTGCAGTATTTGTTACAGGTCAGCGAACTAGCCGAGACGTTCTTGCAAGTTCAGCTGCTACGTGACTTGCGTGCCGATCACGATTGGTCGCGGCAATTCGAGCAATTTTTGAGCCGAATCCACAGCCATTTGGGCGTGGAAGAGACTGCGTTTTGCATCGTGAACGAGGCACGGCGTCTCGTGGGCGTTGACCGCGTGAGTCTGGCATTGGGAACCGGTCGCCAGTGTCGCCTGAAAGTCGTGAGCGGGTTGGACAGCATCGATCGTCGCGCGCAGCAGGTCCGCCACCTCGGACGACTGGCCGCACGCGTGCTCCAAGGCCGTGAACCGACCTGGCTCAACACACATGGCGACGACATTCCGCCCCAAATCGAATCGAGCTGGAACCAATACGTCGACATTTCCCATGTGCGACGTTGCGGCCTGCTGCCGCTCTTCCCTCCCAAACATTCTCGTCACGAGACGCGCGACCCAACGACCACGGACCGCAAGAAACCGGATCGAATTCAACCGTTCGGAGCACTCATTTTTGAGCAACTTTCCGAGGCAACGGAAGACGATCGGCAACAGCAGCGAATCGAACAGATCTGTCATCACAGCAGACGCGCGTTGCACAACGCATTGGAACACGAAAACCTGTTCCTGATGCCGCTCTGGCGAACGCTGGGAAAGCTCTGCGATGCGTTGATCGGCCGCCACTTCGCCAAGACATTACTGATCCTTATCCTGTGCGTCGCCGCGACCGTAGCAATGGTCGCCACCAAAGCAGATTTTACTATTCCCGTCCGGGGTACGATGCAACCCGAGGTACGCCGCACCGTGTTCGCGCATGAAGACGGTGTCATCACCAACGTACCGGTCGAACATGGCCAATTTGTTGAAGCAGGACAAGTCCTGGCCAAACTCAGGAATACGAACCTTGATGTTGAGATCGCGTCGTTAGTGGGCAAACAGATGGCAACTCGCGAGCAGATCCTCTCCTTGCAGCGTGCGTTGCTGGACGATCCACATCTTGATACAGCGCAACAGAACCGGCTCAACGGCGAATTATTGCAACTGCGTCAACAGGCATTGAGTATTGAGCGGCAATTACAACTCGTACATCAGAAGGAACAGCAACTGGTGGTGCGTGCGGACCGTGCCGGCCAAGTTGTGACATGGCATGTGCGGGACAAACTACTGCACCGACCGGTGCAACGGGGGCAAGCTTTAATGGCGATGGTCGACCCCTCGGCGCAGTGGGAGTTGGAACTCTATGTGCCCGCTCGACACAGCGGCCACATACTTGACGCGGTCACCAGAAGCGAGCGCCCCTTACGCGTAACGTTCGTCCTGTCCTCACATGCGGGGGAACAATTCGAGGGCTCGTTAATTGCCGTCGACCCTGTGGCCATCGAACGCGAAGACCTGGGCAGCAGTGTACGTATTCGGGTCGCGATCGATGCCAGCGAGCTGCCGGAACTGAAAGCGGATGCGACCGTGGTGGCCAAGATCCACTGCGGCGAGCAGTCGCTGGGTTACGCTTGGTTTCATGATTTGATCGATACCGTCCAGAGTCGTTTGCTGTTTTGGTTTTGACGGGCCGCACCGGCTTGGCTTCGCGTCCCGATAAACGCATCCATCTAGATGAGGAACACGATGACACTCCGTACTACAGCGTGGATCTTGCTGGTTGCCATCGCCACAATCGCCCATTCGGCCGAGCAAGACCGTGCGACAGCGCGTCCCAGCACCAACATCACGGGCTACGCCGGTCACTGGACGGCAACATCACAAGCAACATCACAAGCAACGTCGCAATGCGTCATTGCGCATTGCCAGGTCTTCCTGATCAACGATGTCGAATTATCGGCGAATGAGGCCGGAGCAATCGCAACGATGCATGTCGATGAAGGCGACCAGGTACAGCCCGGCCAATTGCTTGCCAAGATCGATGACCGCCAACCCCAGTTCGATCGGCTCGCGGCCGAACTCAAACGTGATGTGGCCTTGACCAAGTCACAGGACGACATTGACATTCGCTATTCGGAAGCGGCGTTGGGGGTTGCGGACGCCGAGTTAACGCAGAGCACGGAGATCAACCGCCATTCCCCCGGAACCATTTCCAAGACGGAAATACGCCGCCTCAAGCTCACTCGGCAAAAAGCGCAGCTGCAAATTGACCGCAGTCGATTGGAGCAGAAGATCGCCGGAATGACAGCCGACATCGAAACGACCGCAGTCGCCGCTGCCGAAGACAACATGCGCCGCCGCCAAATCATCGCGCCCTTTGGAGGCATCGTCCTGGATGTTTTGCGCGACCAAGCCGAATGGGTCAACGCGGGAGAACCGGTCTTGCGTATCATTCGCCTTGATCATCTGCGCGTCGAGGGTTTCCTCAACGCGCATGATTTCAACCCGGAAGATGTTGTCAATCGCCAAGTTACGGTACAGATCCAACGTGCTCGTGGCCAAGTCGTTCAGTTGCCTGGCAAAGTCGTCTTTGTGAGCCCGTTGGTGCAAGCGGGAGACAAGTATCGCATCCGTGCCGAAGTCGAAAACCGCATCCATGCGAACCATTGGATCCTCGGCCCTGGCATGAATGCGACGATGACCATTCATGTCGGCAAATGAGCGCTTCACGATCCCTTGTGGGGTGCGGCAGTCGTTCATCGAATTCGGGACACCAGCCGCGGCAACACGATTGCCCTGAATCCTGGTAGCTTCCGCGACACGCGTAAGGTGTTACCCAAGATGCTCGCGTCACACAATCACCTGAGCGACAGTGCCAAACGTCCGTTGCGATTGCGTGTGCGTCAGGATCTGGTCACCTCGCAACAAACCTACCAGGGACGCAACTACTGGATCGTCAAGGACCCGCTCACGTTGTCGTTCTACCGTTTCGAGCAAGAAGAGTACACGCTCCTGAATCTACTCGATGGCCAGCGAAGTCCGGCCGAGATTCAACAACAATTTGAACGCGAATTCGCTCCCCAGCGACTAGAATTGTCAGAGCTTCAAACGCTGGTCGGTCGGCTATTTCGCAATTCTCTCGTAATCGCCGACGGCGACGCCCAGGGCGAACAACTTCTGGAACGCCACCGACAACATCAGCGTCAAGAACGGCACGCCAACTGGTCCAACATCTTGTGCATTCGCTTCGCCGGTGTAAACCCCGACCGATTCCTACATTGGCTGAACGGCGCGTGCGGTTGGCTGTTCAGCTGGCCTGGCGCATTGGCCGCGTTATTCTTGATCAGCTCGGCGCTCCTGCTGATCACCGCTCAGTTCGATGTCTTCCTGCGCCGCTTGCCCGAATTTGGTGCGTTCTTTGGTGGGAACAATTGGCTCCTGCTGGCAGTGGTGCTGGCCGGCACCAAGGTACTTCACGAACTGGGACACGGGCTGGCCTGCAAACGATTTGGCGGCGAGTGTCACGAAATGGGATTGATGCTGTTGGTCCTGACACCTTGCCTCTACTGTAACGTCTCCGACTCGTGGATGGTGCGCAGCAAGTGGCAACGCGCCGCGATCGGCGCCGCGGGCATGTAC
Source organism: Planctomycetota bacterium (assembly GCA_024277285.1). The sequence continues at coordinate 25,734 of JAJRVM010000042.1, read as the reverse complement.
ATCGAACTGATTCTGGCAAGCATCTGCACGTTCCTGTGGTGGTTCAGCGACGCTGGACTGCTGCATTACCTTTGCCTCGACATCATGTTCGTTTGCTCAGTCAGCACATTGTTGTTCAACGCCAACCCGCTGCTACGCTACGACGGCTACTTTATCTTGGCCGACGTCTTGGAGGTTCCCAACTTGCGTCAAAAGGCAGGAGCCGTTGTCCAACGGAAGCTCGGTGCGTGGTTCTTGGGCCTGCCCGAACCGAAAGACCCTTTTCTGCCACAACGCCGCCGCTGGTTGTTCGTTCTTTACGCCATCGCCGCATCGATTTATCGTTGGGTCGTCGTGTTTTCGATCCTCTGGTTTCTGTACCGGGTATTCGTGCCGCTCGGGCTGCAAATTATCGGCCAACTGTTGGTCATCTTTGCGCTCTATGGCCTGGTCTTCGTGCCAGCCTGGCAGTTCATGCGTTTCCTGAGCGTTCCTGGGAGGACAAGGCAATTGAAGAAACTACGAATGTTGATCGCCACCGGGATCCTTGCTGGGCTACTGTGCGCAATCATGCTGGTCCCGCTGCCACATTACGTAACCTGTGATTTCCAGGTACAAGTGCGTGATGCCGCGACCGCATACGTTGATGTCGCCGGAACACTTGTCGAAATCAACGTACAACCAGGGCAAGACGTTCAGCGTGGCCAGACCTTGGTCGTGTTGCAAAACCGAGACGTCGCCATGGCTATTACACAGTTGTTTGGCCAACGCGAAGTCTTGGCAGCCAGGCTCGCCGCCTTGCAACTACAAGCCTATGACGGTGACGCGGCACTGTTGGAAATGTCCGAAGTTTCCGAAGCAATCGCATCGCTCGACCGCAGGATCCTCCGGCGCAAGCAAGATCAACAACGTTTGACGATCCGCGCTCCCCGCGCCGGGATGATCTTCGCCATGCCCGCGATCGACCGCCCCGAGCACTCCGAAACACTCTCCTACTGGTCCGGACATCCGCTGCAACAGGAAAACGTGAACGCCTTCCTGAATGAGGGTGTTCCGATCTGTCAAATCGGCGATGCGACGCAGATGGAGGCCGTACTGGCAATTGATGAATCGACGATCGAATCGGTGCGGACCGACCAGTTTGTCGAACTGTTTCCTCAGCAGTTGCGTGGCCGGCACCTGAGCGGACGCATCACACAGATCTCACAAACCGATCTCCCCGTCACTCCCGCCAGCGTCTCGAACGCAACCGGTTCCGCGTCATCACCGACGTCCAAGGCCCAACGTTCTCGCGACGCTCTTGCGAAAACCTATCAGGCCAGCGTACCTCTGGACATCGATCAACAGCGACTCTTGAGCGGCGGTCACGGTCGAGCCAAAATTCATGCCGGCACTCGGACACTTGGGCAACGCCTTTGGAACTCGCTCTGCCATACGTTTCACTTTGAACTATAGCCGGTTCCGGCAGGTTGACGTTGGCCAACCGAAGATTGGAATCGAAGGAAACGACACGGAAGGTTTTCTATTAACCGTCGCTTTGCTGAGGCCGAATCAAGACGCGGTTGGCTTCAACATTGGCGGCGCGCCTTTCAACCGAGACGCCACTTGAAGCTGGGTAATAGTTCCGCAGTCGGCGTGTGACGATTCGGTGGTGGCTTGAACCGCGTGAACGGTTACGACCAGGGGGCACCCCATTGCGAACGGTTTGTGCCACTGTACGAGCAGCGAATTCGCCGCAACTTGAGCCTGCTGGCGTTATCGATAGGGTCGCCATTGCGGCAGTCGCGCTTGCCGGGCATGTGGCGCGGCTGCGCGTGGCGGATCGGCCGCATCAGGGTGGTCTTGTGTTTGCGCGTCGCTCTTCGCATCCGCCGGCGCCGCGCCGTCCTGCTTCTCGGCCACGTTCACGCGCCGACTGGGGGGAGCGGGCCGGTTCTCCGTGCGTGGTGTCCATCGCGAGGTCAATTGGCCATGAGGCGCGATCGTTATTTTCCGATCTCCCTGCACGGTCTTGCCACCGGGCAACCAATAACGAACAAACAGATGCAAACGACTCTTGTCTGGCGGTGTACCTTTCCATGGCATTTTCAGTTCAATGCCGCGCGTGGTGCGTGCTTTCTGAAGTGCCTCCGCAGTTTGCTCCTCGCTAAACTCCCACCGCGCCACTCGGCGACGCGTTTCCGGATCAAGTAACACCACAGAAACTCGACCGGCAGCCGGTACGAATTCGTTCGCCTTGTTGCGAGGTTCAAATACAAGTACGACACCGTCGTCCCCCGCGCGCTGATCGCGCTGCAGGCCACCGGTTCGAGAGGGGTTCACATAGACGCTGGCGATTCGCTGGTCTAACGGCACCGCCGCTGCTGAGACCGAACCTTCCGTGCCCAGATCAAGCTTCGGTGGTTCTAAACCATCCTCTTCTTCTCCATCGCTTCGCGCCGGTTTCTTCTTGCCACTTCCGCTCCCCGAACCACTTGGTGTTCCCTGTTTGATCGTAGGCGGTTTCAGATCAGGAACACCGGGAAACAAGTCACGTGGCGCAGCATTCCCAGACCGGTCGCTCGACGATGATGCATCGGGCTGCGACAACACGCTCGGGTCACCCGACTTCAACGCCTCTAGCTCCTGACGCAGCTTCTCCACCTCGGCAACTTTATCTTCGTAGTCATACTGCAGATCATACATCGTGTCCTCAAGCAAGCGCTTCTCGGCATTCATGTTGTCGATATAGACTTGCATGTGCGGATCCTTGCGGCACCCGCCGAGCATCAATATGACAATAACTGGTAGTATTAGGAGCCGAACGTTCATCGCACCCTCTCGCCTTGCTTGCGGCGGATCGGTGGTCGGGAAGCAACATGCACCGACGGCACATTGCAGCCACAATTGCAGATTTACGAAACGCCAGCAAGAAACCATCCAACAGCCTGCGGGGCGCTGACGCGACAACGCATCAAGGCCGATCGGCTTTGGCCCAACGCGCGATAGCGAGTCGGGTCCGTTTCTTGCATGTCAATTGGTTGCATCCTGCGGCAATCAGCTCGTAATGCGGGAGAGAGCCGTACTTGCCATTTCTTTACCTGCCAGCAGACCGGCCGAGGCAGATCTTTCGCCATGATCGACCTGGCTGTTGGCACCGCAAAGTGTTCATCCTTGAACATTCCTTTTGCCCATTAGCGTGGAACTGGTAGAAACGCAGTTCGCCTATGATTCCGAACGTTCCATTTTCTCGACAACCTGGTCGATCAAGTGGTATTCCTTGGCTTCTTGAGCCGTCATGAAACAGTCTCGATCGGTATCTTTCTCGATTTTATCCAACGGATGGCCCGTATGCCGAATCAAGATTTCATTCATCCGATCCTTGATCCGTCGAAATTCCTTGGCGTGAATCATGATCTCCTCGGCCGTTCCTTGCATGCCGGCCAACGGCTGGTGGATCATGATCCGCGCGTTGGGTAGCGCATGCCGCTTCCCCTCGGCGCCGGCTGTCAGGAGCACCGCGCCCATCGAGGCGGCCTGGCCAATACAGTAGGTGGCGACGTCACAGGTCACAAACTGCATGGTGTCATAGATCGCCAACCCGGCACTCACACTGCCGCCAGGAGAATTGACGTAAAAATGGATCTCTGACTTGGGATCGTCCGATTGCAAGAACAGCATCTGGGCAACGATGGAGTTAGCGACATCATCGTTAACACTCGAACCAAGAAAGATGATACGATCCTTCAGCAACCGGCTGTAGATATCGTATACGCGTTCTTCGCGACCGCTCTTTTCGACTACGTAGGGGATCAGTGGCATCGCTCGCAAATGCTCCGTATTACAAGTGCCGCGAGAACGACTCGTTCGCGAAGTTATTTCGTTTTTAAATGATTCCGTAGCCACGGATCAGCCGATAATCCGACCGTGGCCAATTAGCTCGTCTGCTCGGCCCGTTCTATGCGACCGGTCGTCGCACTAACAGACCCTGTCCAATGCGCTCCGCCAAGCAGTGCGCATGTACTTGCTGTAACTATTTCTCATCCTCACCGTCAAGCGGTGGCCTCTTCAGGATCTCATCGACCAAACCGTATTCCTTCGCCTCCTGCGCATTGAGGAAGAAATCGCGGTCCGTGTCTTCAGCGATCTTTTCGATTTTCTGCCCGGAATGCTCTGCGATAATCTCGTTCAACATCTGCCGATTGCGCAGGATCTCATTCGCTTGAATCTCGATATCGCTAACCTGGCCACTCACTCCGCCGTACGGCTGATGCAACATGACACGAGCGTGTGGCAATGCAAATCGCTTGCCAGGCGTCCCACCCGTTAGCAACACTGCCGCACCACTCGCCGCCTGACCAACGCAATAGGTAGAGACCGGGCAGCTAAGAATCTGCATCGTGTCGTAAATTGCCATCGTCGCCACAACATCCCCACCCGGGGAGTTCAAGTAGAAGTGAATGTCCTTGCGCCGATTCTCGCTCTGTAAATACAGCAATTTCATCACGACATCATTTGCATTGGCCGTGTAGATCTCGCCCTGAAGAAACACAATGCGGTTCTCCAGCAGCAGGTCGCCCAACGTCAACTGGCGTTGCCGTTGATACGATTGGTACGAATGTGAATCGGTAATGGGTTCAGGAAACGATCGACTCATGCCATCTGATCCTTGGGCACAAAATGATTGCCAAATACGGCACGGGAATCGAACTCGCACATTCACACCGCGTCTTGAACAACGCGACTCGCGAACCGGGCACGAACTCCCTTTCGATTTGATCTACTGCGATACTACTTTCGAGTCCGGGGCGCCCTCAAACAGCTGCGCCCGCCATATGCGTACAAGATACTCAGTCAGCCACGAGGTAAATCAAACGCCTCAACTGTGATCGACCGGCGAACGCAAATCTTCGGCTTCACCGCCGTGCTTCGCCTCGGGAATAGTTGATGCCTCATGGCCACCCGCCAGCGCCAAATCGACGGCAAAGGTGTCCTCCTCGCTGTCGGTCGCCGGCACGTCCTCGAAATCCGCTTCCGAGCAGATCAGGTCAACGACTTTGCGCTCGATGATCTGGTTCCGCAACGCATCCATTTGCCCTCGTTTTTCCAAACGAGCACGAACACGACGCGGGGACTCATCGCCCTGACGCGCAATCAACTCGACTTCGAGATCGAAATCCGCCTCCGTCGCGTCGATTTCTTCATCTTCCGCAATGCGTTCGAAAATGAAGTGTTCCTTCAATGCCGTCTCCGTCGACCGCAGACTATTCTGTCGAATCTGGTTTGAATGGGCCTGAATCGCGTCCGCACTGAAACCACTTGACTTCAACTCCAATACAGCCCGATCCAGTTCACGTTGAGCCTGTCGTTTAACCAGTTCGGGAGGCAAATCCCACCCGGCATCCTGGGTCAACGTGTTTGTGATCTGCTGGCGCAATTGCCGCTGCTGGGCATATTGAGCCTGTCGCTCCAACTCTTCGCGAATCGCCTCAAGCAGCTCATCCTGGTCCTCGAATCCGCCAAGCTCCTCCAAATAGGCTTGCGTCAACTCCGGCAGCTTGATGTAGTTGACCTTCCCGACCGTAAAAGCGACGTCGACCTCCTTGCCACGCAGCGCTTCATCGGTCGCTCCATCACTGATGGTGATCTTGATGCTGCGAGTCTCGCCTTTCTCGGCACCTACCATGAGATCACCGAAACCATCAATGGTAGCATCTCGCAAGCTCAAAACCGACAAGACCCGAACCCGGGCTTTCTTTGATTCCGAGACGACGGTATCGCCATCGGTGACCTTGACATCTACATCCAATGCATCGCCGGCTTCAACGGGACCGTCGCGTGCCACCAATTCACCATGGCTCGACAACAGCCGCCGCAGATGCTCGCTCACATCGTCGTCCGTGTACTCGCGCACCTGACGCGTTAGCTTCAAGCCCTTCCATTGGGGGGAATTAAAATCGGGCCGCACTTCGATGTCAAACTCAAATGCCAACGCACCATCGTCCGGAAGCGTCACCGCATCAAGATCAAGATCCGGCTCACTAATTGCCGAAAACTCGTGTTCTTCGCTCACTTGCTCAAGCGCATCCATCAGCAGCGAGCCCTTGACCTGGCCTGTGACCTGCTCCTTGAAACGCGACTCGACTAGCTTGCGAGGAGCCCGACCAGGACGAAACCCGGGAACTTCCGCTTTTGGAGCCAGTTCGTCGTATGCTTCGGCCAAGTAACGATCGATGTCCTCGCGCGCAACTTTGACCGTCACATGCCGCTGACATGCTCCCGGACTCGCGATTTCAACCTCAAGCGACAGCTTTTGCTTCGCGTCGCTCTCGGCCGGGCTTTGACCTTCGTCATCAGGTTCAATGTCGTCTGAACTCATCGATTTGCGCCGTTTGGTCCGTCTCACGGAGCTTGAAGGCAAGCTCACCATGAAGTGAAAAAAAAGAGCGGGTGATGGGATTCGAACCCACGACAACAACGTTGGCAACGTTGTGCTCTGCCAACTGAGCTACACCCGCATAAAATCAATACCCACCGGAACTGCAGCCATTAATCGCTACAAAAACCCATGGAAAACCGGATTATAGGGCCCGCAAGTAAGCTTGCAAGGGCAATTGTCCCCGATATCTGCTCCAACAGCCCGCCTAGTGGCTTCCATAGGTCGCCTTCAGCAGCCACGCCTCACAAGATAAGGAAACGGCGAGGTCTGAGCAAGCCTACAGACGATCGCCACTCAAGGGAAATCGCCGACAAACCCACAAAACGCTCCAACAACACCTTCTGCCACTCGGTTGGGGCGCGCGACAACCTCCTTTCTTGCGACACAACTCCCTCCGTTTCGCTACGCGATACCCATTCGACGTGCCGCCACGCGATCGCAGCCCCCCCCAAACGCGCCTCCAAATACCCACTGACTCGACGACGCAACATAATGGCCCGCTGATTGCAGCCCGGTCCTCAACCGAATAAACTGGTGACGTACACGAGCAGCGCTGCGCGAGCGGCGGTTGCACGCAAGACTTATCATTACAAAGCGATTCCACCAAGTGTCACTGACGTGGCATATGAAAACCAGATTCGCTGGTGCCACGCCTGGTGGCGTACAGATTGGCAGATTAACGCACGGAAGAATTCGGCGTTCAAGAATCTTTCGCGTTGTGAGTATTAAGCGGTCTCGTGAATACGGTGCGGCCACTTGAGCAGGAGTACGATCGCATGAAGGCAAAACTACTGGTTGTTGGCGGCGATGCCAAAGCCGTGGAAATCAATCTCAACTTGCCCGTAATCATCGGCCGAGGACGTGAAGCGACACTGACGCTACCCCACCCGCTGGTAAGCCGAAAGCACTGCGAGCTGTTTGAAGCCGACGGCACTCTGATGGTACGTGACCTTGGCTCCTTGAACGGTACCTACGTCGGCAGCCAACGGGTAACGGAGTCAGAGCTGCCTCCGGGCGAGCTACTGACCATCGCAACGATTAATTTCCGAGCCGTCTACGCGGAGAGCAACAACGACAGCACTCATTCCACGTACGACATCGGCAACGAGGACAGTACCCACGGAGCTCCCAACTCGAGCAGACGGCCCGCCGCTCAACGTCCGCCGTCGCCACCCCCCAACGACGCCAAGCCTCCACAAGTGGCACCCTCCAAGGCTGCCCCGATCGAACGCGACACGGAATGGCAAATCGGCACGATTTCGCCACGTAGTGATGCGAAAGATGATGACGACCTCAGTTCGCTACTGAACGACCAACGGTAGGACTGCAGACGCCAAAGCGTGCGCTCACATTGCCGCCTGAGATCACCAAGCGCCGCCTGAGATCACCAAGCGCCGCCTGAGATCACCAAGCGCCGCCTGAGATCACCGAGCACTGACTTGCTAGCGGCGCAACATCTCGTCCAACCCTTGCACCACCGTCGTCGGATCGCCAATCATGCGGTAGGCGATGACACCGACCAATACGAGGCCGAAGGCCAGCAGGCCGAATCCGTGTGGGTTGGGGGCGGCCTTGGTTTGGTGGAGCACTTTGGCGAGCGCTAATTCCAGGCGTTTCCAGCCCGCAAAACTTTGCTTGGGACCGGCCGCGACCAACTGCACATTCCGCAGGGCACCAAACAGTTCGACATGCAACTGCACGCCCAATCGAGGGAGCACGAGACTATCTCCCGCCCAACGCGCTTCGCTATCAAGTTGCGTAACGACCTCCGCCAGAATCGACCGAAGCTGTTCGGCATTGGCGTTGTAGATCACCAAGCGAGGGCGCAGCAGCAACACAATCAAGGTCAAACAGAGCGCATAGAAGGCCAACAACAGCAGCCAAACGTATCCGCCAAATCGATTCGTGGCAGCTTCGGGCAAGAACAGCTCCATCGGGCCTGCGACCATGAAACCGGAAATCGCCATCCCCAGCGCCGCCACATCGCGTGCGCCGGTCGTAAGAAGCGGGCGGCTCGAGAGGTTGACGAACGCCAACAGCAACAAGTAGACCGCCAACGGGCCGAGAGCAATGCTCAGGTGCAATGCGTCGATATCCAACATGATCCCTTACGCCTCGCCCATTGAGCTCGCAAACCACCCCACTCCGATCTTAATTCGCTACGTGGCTTGAAACAATCCCCCACGCTTCCCATCGTGCCCATGGCCAATTGACTCACTGGAAACTGAACAACGTCCATGTTAGGCTTTGTTTTAGTTTGTTTTAGAATGGCGCGTTCTGCTATGGTCGGCACATTCCAGACCGTTCCCACGGATGAAGACGGTTAGAAATAGTGGCTCCATCGAGTCTAAGAACGAAGCCTAATGTGTAGTGTGTGTGTCAGATTAGAGTGTGACCCAGCAGCGAGGGCGTTTGGAGTGTCTGTTCCCGATTTCAGTAAGAGCGAGCTCGTTCCTGTCATTGCCCAAGATGCCGACACCGGCGATGTTTTGATGTTGGCATATATGAATGCTACCGCCTACCAGGAAACGCTCGACACCGGTCGCGTTTGCTACTATAGCCGCAGTCGCAGCAAGCTGTGGCGCAAGGGCGAGGAAAGCGGCAACGTCCAAGAGGTCAAGGAAATCTTCTTTGATTGCGATGCCGATACGCTCTTGATCAAAGTTCGTCAAATCGGCGATGCCGCTTGCCATGAAGGCTACCGAAGCTGCTTTTTCCGCAAACTCAACTCGCAAACCGGCGATCTGGAATTCGTCGGACAACGCGTATTCGATCCCGCCGAAGTGTACAAGAAAAAGCATCCTTGACGGGTGACAAGGCGTTTGACTTTGCGATCGTCCCGCCGACCTCGCGCCCCGCGCCTCAAGCCGCAAAAGAGTGCACGCCGTGGCAAGACAGAAAACCGTCGGGCGCGCAAAGTCAAGGCGACATGATGAGGCAATCAGTGTGCCGCCCCGCCCCCACCAATCCATTCCATGCGTCAATCAAGTTGTGCCGCTCGTCCCGAGTAACGGCTTGTCGCACGCGCTGTAACAATACCGACTGTAACAAAACCGAGTAGCACCGATGTCCGATCCGATTCTGAAGTTAGGTATTCCCGCCGGTAGTCTGCAAACCGCGACGATCGAACTCTTTCAACGCGCCGGCTACAAGATCAAGACCTCCTCACGCTCGTATTACCCGACGATCGATGACCCGGAAATTGAATGTCTGCTGATCCGTGCTCAAGAGATGGCCCGTTATGTGGAACAGGGCATCTTGGATGCCGGAATCACCGGCAAGGATTGGATCACCGAAAGTGGTGCCGACGTTGTGGAACTGTGCGAGTTGATTTTCTCCAAAGTCAGCCGAGGCCCTGTCCGTTGGGTGCTGTGCGTGCCGGAAGATTCGCCGATAAGCGAGGTCAAAGACTTGGAAGGCAAGCGGATCGCCACCGAAGCCGTGGGGCTGGCGACGCGATTCCTGCAGCAACATGGCGTGACCGCCAACATCGAGTTTTCCTGGGGCGCCACGGAAGTGAAACCACCTCGACTGGCCGACGCGATCGTCGAGGTTACCGAGACCGGCAATTCGTTGCGTGCCAACAACCTCCGGATTGTCGCCGAGATACTGCAAAGCACGCCGCGTCTGATCGTCAATCGCCAAGCTTTTGAGGACGCGTGGAAACGCAACAAACTCGACAATATCGCGTTGATGCTCAAGTCATGCTTGAACGCCGAGGGGCGCGTCGGCCTGATGATGAACGTCCATCGGGACCACTTACAGGAGGTGCTTGACCTGCTACCTGCTTTGCAGAACCCCACCATCTCGTCATTGTCCGATCCCGAGTGGCTGGACGTGAACACGATTGTCGAGGAATCGGTCGTACGCAACGTCGCGCCCAAATTGCGCGCCGTCGGAGCACGTGGGATCGTCGAGTATGCCATCAACAAGATCATCGAATGATCACTGGGCAATGGCACGCGTCCGTTGATGCTACGATGTGGTGGATGGCAGATTATCGACAATTGCGATGACCGTCTGCCCTGCTTCGGGCTGGCTCTCGTCATCTGCCGTGCGCACGAGCAGACGCTTGTCTTCGTCGATGCAGAACAGCAGAATCGCGGTGGGTCCGTAAAGCTGTTGAAAATCGTCGAAGCTGAACGAATCGGTCAGCTGCGTCTTCTTGACGACCGCTCCGGTTGCCATGCGCAGGGCAATTTCATCGTGGTGAAACGCATCGCCGAAAAGTTTCCTGCCGCGCAGATGCTCGGCAATCGACACACGTTTCCCCGAGCCTCCATCAGGCGAAGCCAATTGATAGACGTTGGCTCGACCAAACTGATGTACGAATTCCCGTACCGCCATCGTGTTCACTTCGTCGTTAAATGTCATGGCCAGCACGCGTCCAATCCCACTCAAATCAAGCTCATCGCGCACATGCTCCGACAGAATACTGGAACAGTCCGCCGGCAATCCCTGCATGCGCGCTTCGGCGACATTGCCATAGTTGGTGTCGACCAGCATGACAGAATAGCCTTCATCGAAGAGCGGCTTGGCAATCTCACGGACCCATGACTCAGCGCCGGCGAACAAAATCCCCTGCGGGTTGGGATCGGCCAGTGCAAGTCGCCGCGCCAAGGGACCGGCCAACAGACCATATACCGCAACCGTCCCCACAATGACCAAGAACGTGATGGATACAATGTCGTTGGCTTCGGCTAAATTCGCACCCTCGGGAGAAGCCAACTTCAAGGCAAAGACCGAAGCGACCGACGCCGCGACGATTCCGCGCGGCGCCAAGAACGCCAGAAAGACGCGTTCACGCACCGTTAGGTCACTGCCGAACGTCGAAGCGAAAACGGCTGCCGGCCGAATCACCAGGATCAAGACACCCAGGAACAACAGCCCTCGAGGTCCGACCGCGAGCAGATCTTCCAGATGCAAGCGTGAACCGAGGATAATGAACAACAGCGAGATCAAGAGAATCCCCAGGTGTTCTTTGAACTCCAGCACGTTCTGAATCCGCACGCCCTTCTGGTTGGCCAACACCACTCCCATCAGCGTGACGGTGATCAGCCCCGACTCGGATTGCAGCCAGTTGGAGATCGCAAAAGCCCCTAGTGCGGCGGTCAGAAAGACCGCTCCGTGCAGAAAATCGGGAATCCAATCACGGCGTAACGACTGCGCAAGCAGCCAGGCAAGTCCCCATCCCACGAGCGTCCCAACACCAATCGTCTTGGCCAAGTGGATCACCGTGGCCCCCGCCGACGCGCCCCGCGCCGACACAAAGAAATGCTCGAATACCAACACGGCCAGCACCGCCCCAACCGGGTCAATGACAATCCCTTCCCACTTGACGATCGACCCGATCCGTCGCGCTGGACGGATGTGCCGCAGCAATGGCATCACCACCGTGGGCCCCGTGACTACCAGAACAGCCCCCAACAAGGTCGCCAGACGCACCTCCAGATTCAGCAACAACCATGCGGCCAACGAGGTCAACACCCACGTCACCAATGCGCCCACACTGACCAACCGAAAGACAATACCCCCAGAATTCTTCAACTCGGAAAACCGGAGTGTCAGGCCTCCTTCAAACAGGATCGCCGCTACCGCCAGCGAGACGATCGGAAAGAGGATCTTGGGACCGACCAACGGATCATGCGAGCCCGTTAGTTCCGCCAGCATCTGATCGGGACGCACGAACAACCCGAGGATCATGCCAAACCCTAGCAATAGCAAAATGGCCGGTAGTCGCAGACGCCATGCGAGCCATTGCGCGAGTATGCCCAGCAGTGGCACTAAAGCCAGATAGTAAAAGAAGGGTAGTTCGTCCACAGTTTTCTTTTGTCCTGGTGATGCTTCACCGCACATGCACGGTCGCCTGGCAACACCCTTGGTCATTCTCGCCTGGAAAGATCAGCGTCTATCAACGTCTATCAGCGGTTCACAAAAAAAACGCTCCAGCCAGCGGTCACCAACCCACAAATACTGACTGCCTTCCCCCGGTGCGTCAAGGTAGGTACTTCGCTCCCTCGGCGTTGTAGACGCCGCGATGGGGAACCGACACCTCGGTCATTCGGGTACGCGCATTGCGAAAAGAACACAGTAGTTCACGCAGTCTCAGTCGAAACGGGATGCCGGGGCGGCCAAGGAACCACTCTTCAGTTGGAACGGCGTTCAGCTTGAAACGTGGATGGGCAAAATGGAAGTAAGGATCGAATGTAGATCCGCCAGCGCGCACCAAAAAAGCTCGGCCAGCGCGCCGCGCGCCGGCCGAGCTCAAGCTCACGCCTCTTGGCTCTATCAGCCCTCGTCACTCTCGACGGGTTCCTCGCCACCGGCATCGACGGTGCGTGGCGCCGCAGTCGGAGGCTTTGTGGTTTCGGTATCGTCACCCACCAACTTGATCAGCGATTCAGGCAACTCCACTCCGCCAATACTCTTCATGACGTTGAGCATCGGAGGGAGCGTATTGGCCATATTGTTCAGAAAGCCAGCGGCACCTCCTTTGCCGTCCTTGTTGCCCTGGTCCCAGACCACGACTTTCTCGAACTTGATATTTGAAATCGCCTTGGCCGACGTTTCAGCCAGATTATCCAAGTGTTCGAGCAGCAAGATCTGGAAGGCTTCATTGGCTCCACCACACGATTTGATGATCTCGTGAAGACCCTCCCCCTTCTTGGCCAGGACCTCGTACTGTCCGCGAGCTTCCGCGTCCAGCTTGGCGAAGATCGCATCGGCCTGAGCCAAGGCATCGATTCGCTTGCGTGCGGCTTCCGCTTCAGCCTCGACAATGATGCGAGCTTTCTCGGCTTTAGCCGGAGCTTCCAGCTCGGCACGCTTTTCTGCTTCCATCCGCTCGGCTTCCGCCAGTGCGGCTTTGGCCATTGCGCGATTCTGCACCTCCAGCACGGCCGCCTCCGCCTCGCGTTTGCGGCTCTCGCCCATCTGGTAGGCTTCGGCCCGCCTGACTGCCAATTCCGCCTGCGAAGCGGCAACCTTGGCTTGGGCGAGGTTTTCACCCTCGATGGCCGTCGCATCGGCATCCGCAACTCGGACACGCATTTCACGTTCGGCATTCTTGACCTGCGATTCGCGTTCGAATGCAGCCGCCTTTTCGCCAACGGACTGTTCTTTTTCCAAATCAGCAACGTTGATCGCCTTGTCGCGCTCCGCAGTGCGAACACCGATCGCCTGCTCTTTGTTCGCTTCGGCCACTTGCACTAGCTTGTCGCGTTCGGCCTGGGCAACGCGAGTTTCACCCATCCGTTCGTTATCGGCCACGTCACCACGTGCCTTCTGGATCGCCTGCGAAGCTGCTTTCTGACCAATCGCGTCGATGTAGCCTGATTCGTCCGTGATGTCGGTGATATTCACGTTGATCAGCTGTAAACCGATTTTGGCCAGCTCCGGCTCCAACGAACTCTGGATGTGCTCCAGAAACTGGTCGCGGTCGCGGTTAATCTCTTCGATTCCCATCGAAGCGATCACCTGACGCAGTTGGCCAAAGATAATCTCTTCCGCCTGCTTGCGAATCTCACCCACACTCAAACCTAACAAGCGGATCGCCGCTTGCTGCATGACCGCCGGTTCGATACCGATGGCCACCGTAAACACACTCGGCACATTCACGCGGATGTTCTCAAACGACAACGCTCCACGCAACGGAATCTCGATCTGAATCGGTTCGAGACTCAGGTAGGCATAGTCTTCCAACAGCGGTATGACGAACTGAGCACCCGCGTGCACCGTCTTCGTCGGTTGCCCCGCGCGTTTGCCGCGTCCCCAGATCACCAACACACGGTTGCTGGGACAACGTTTGTATTGCTTCGCCAGCAAGAGCAGAAAGGCGACAAACATGGCCGCAATAAATGCCGCGCCAATGCCGACATAAGTGAGCCATTCGACAACACCGAACAATGCAATGTGTGACATCGGAGAGATCTCCTTGTGAGAGTCGATAGTGTGTGACGCAGCATTTGCACTGCGCGCTTTGGCAGCATGGTGGTATTGGCAATGACACACGAGGTTCCACCGCGCGTGCGATCCGAGCCCCAACTTCGCTTGAACGAAATCCTTCGATCAAGTTTTGCAGCATGGCGCTGGGCCCAATGCTCCGCTGGGCCCAATGCTCCGGTGGCCCAATGCTCCGGTGGCCCAATGCTCCGGTGGCCCAATGCTCCAGTGGCCCAATGCTCCAGTGGCCCAATGCTCCAGTGGCCCAGTGGCCCGGTGGCCTCTTGTGGCGTTACCGCCCAACTCGCTCGCTAACGCGCGATCGGCAAGCCGTTCGGGCAGGGCGGCGTCCAGGGGGACTCAGCGCCGCGATAAACGCACCCGTTCGCGCGGTTATATCCCTTGGATGACGCGATTTTCTGGCCGACGCTCTAGTTAGCTGACACCCCAGTTAGCTGACACGATCGCGTCAATCGTCGTCGACTTCCACCATCTTTTGGGGTGCCGATAACTCATCAACTGGCTCGACCTCAAGGGTCATCGGGCTCAGCACATTTATCACCTCGACGGTCACACCGGTCTTCAGCCGCTCCGGCGCATTCGTCTTGGCAGCGTATTCCATGATTCGCCCTTGCGTGCGAATCTGGATTTTGCCTAGTCCCGAGTGTTTGGGGGGGATCGGAATGTACACCGTTCCCCGTTCTCCCACCGTACGGTCGATCGAGACCGTGCCATCGTGGCGCAGACGATACAGCGTTAGCATGAGGTAATGTACGCCGTACATGGCACATGCGCCGGCCGCGATCGCAATAAGAAGGGAAAGTGGTCCACCCAACTTTCCTGAAGAAGTCGCCGCAAGTCCTGCCAGCCCGAAAAAGGTCAACGCCGCTACGACCGTGCGAAACGATAGAACCCCGAAAAGCCAGGTCGAACCGTGCCCACCCACATCGTGCGACAAGTCGCCGGGGAGATCATCCGGGATATCCCCCGTGAAGTCGAGATCCTCCGCACCAAATCCGATGACGGCCATCACGAACTGGAGGATAAACACCGTCCCGCCTAACGTGGCGCACACGAGAAATAGCAATTCCATGGTGTAACCCCCTTTTTGGCAATGAACTTACGAACTATCGCTGTATTCGCCACATGCCGCAGTATCTTGGCATCGCACCACAATTCCGCCAGTATCATGCACTACAAAAAGAGGGGTGTCAAACATCCAAAGCGAGTGGGGGGGGGGGAATCACAAAG
Organism: Planctomycetota bacterium; assembly: GCA_024277285.1. The sequence continues at coordinate 10,145 of JAJRVM010000042.1, read as the reverse complement.
CAACAGCGGGTAATATGGGAGGTCAGGCAGAGCGGCACGGGCGGGGGCGCATAAGCGGGAGCGATGAGAAATGGGGCGTGTTACGCACAGCCGGCCAGTCCTGAAGGTGCCGCACACGTGCCTTGGGCGAGATCCCTCGATGGTTCACGTTTCACCGTGCTCATTGGCGGTTCCTCGCTTGAATGTGCCGTTCACGGCCTCATTTCCGTGAACGGGTGCCTCACAATAGTCGGAGCCCCCACCGTGAAACCGATCGATCGCCACGTGCGCGGCTAATCCGCGAGATCGTGCCGCGCCAACGCGACCAGTGTCCGCAACAGGTGTCCAGTACCGCCCGCGTCTAGCCATGCTTTGGGTTTCTCGGCAAAGGATGGACCAGCTATGTCGCAATGGACCCAAGGGCGTTGGGCGACAAACTGTTCAAGGAACTTGGCAGCCGTAATAGCACCACCCCAGCGACCTTCCCCCACATTCTTGATGTCGGCGACGTCGCTCTTGATCTGCTCGCCGAACTCCTCGAACATGGGCAATTGCCAGAGTGGTTCACCCGTTTTGGCGGCGGCAGCCAACAACGCATCGCACCAACCTTGATCGTTGGTCATCAACCCAGTGACGTCAGTGCCCAGCGCCACCAGGCACGCGCCAGTAAGCGTGGCCAAGTCGATCAAACGCGTGGCCCCTTGCTCGACCGCCACATTCAGCGTATCGGCCAGCACCAACCGGCCTTCCGCGTCCGTGTTGTGGATTTCAATCGTCGTGCCGCTGCGCGCCGTCCACACATCGCCCAGCTTATAGGCGTCACCGCTAACCATATTTTCGGCCAAGCCCATATAGCCAGTCACTGCAACAGGCAGTTCAAGGCGCGCGATCGCGACGATCGTGCCCAGCACCGTCGCCGCGCCGCCCATGTCGCACTTCATCGTTTTCATGGCATCGCTTGGCTTGAGCGAATACCCGCCAGAATCGAACGTGACTCCCTTGCCGACCAATCCCAGGACTTCCGTGGCGTTTTTCCTGCCACTGTATTTGATCGTAACCATGCGTGGCGGATTGGTAGACCCGCGCGCGACGCCCAGCAAAGCACCACAGCGCTCCCGCTCCAAACGTTGCTCGTCCCACACATCGATCTCCAGACCGTACCGCTCGGCCAGTTCAGTGGCCTCCTGAGCAAACCGAATGGGCGTCATGACACTGGGGGGCTCGTTGATCAAGCGGCGCGTTAGATTAACGCACTCACCCAGGATTTTACCTTCCGTCAGTGCCTGCGGCGTGGCACCACTCCAGGCAACCTTCTCCGGTGGCGTCAGTTTCTTCTCCGCGCGGTACAGATCTTGCCCCTCGCTGCCGGCGATCACACCAGCCACAGCACTCACCATTACGTCGTCGTCCCAATTCGATTCAAACCCATAGACGACCGTCCCTAGCGGTTTGGCTGCCAAGAACTTCGCGGCGGCCCCGGCAGCATGCATGGCAGCTGCTTGCCCGAAACGGTCGCGCTGCCCCAAACCGACGATGAGCAGTTGGCGCGTCGGCAGGCCGGCAGGAGCCAGTAGCCGAGTAATCTCAGCCGATTTGCCGGTGATCTCTTTTTGCTCAATCAGTTTCGTTACAATACCACCAAGTGCTGCATCGATTTGTTTGAGCACGGGCTCGATAAGTCCATCCGCGTGGATCCCCACAACGACGGCGTCACACGCGATATCTGTAATCTGCCCCTTGGTACTCGAAATCTTCATGGTTATCGTCCTTTGTGTTCGTCTCTTTCAATCGTTGCGGTGGACCGCGAATTGGCTCAGCGTATTCTAGAGCAACAGGTTCCCATGATGCGAGGGGGGAGGCCGGACTGTTATATCCCACTCGATCAACTGCGCGACCAACAGCATCACCGATAATCGACAAGCGCCTTATGACTTACCGTAATCTGAAGCAGTGTATCGACGACCTGGAACACACCGGACAATTGGTGCGGCTGGCCGAACCGATCAATGCAACACTCGAAGCCGCCGAGATCCAGCGACGCGTTTTCCTGAGCGGCGGGCCAGCCATCCTGTTTGACAACGTGTCCAATTGCCAGTTCCCCATGGTCTCCAATTTATTCGGGACGATCGAACGAGCTCGGTTCATGTTCCGCCATACGCTGGAACACGTGAAACGGCTGATCGCGATCAAAGCCGATCCGAACCAACTCTGGCAACACCCCATCTCGACACTGCGTTCGCTGCCAACCGCAATGCACACGCGTCCCCGCTGCCGTTCGCATGGGCCGGTGCTCGCTCGATCGCTGACCATCGACCAACTGCCGCAGCTAAAATCGTGGCCCGACGACGCGGGTGCCTTCATCACGCTGCCCCAGGTCTATTCCGAGCGAGTTGGCTCGCAAGCGGCTGATCATGGGCACGCCGACACCCATCGCACTGACACCCATCGCACTGACTCGGCCGGCAGCCAACGAGCACGGCTCATGAGTTCCAACCTGGGAATGTACCGTGTGCAGTTGTCAGGAGGACGATACGAGCCGAATCGTGAAGTCGGACTTCACTACCAATTGCACCGCGGCATCGGTATTCACCATGCTCAGGCACTGCAGCACAACGTCCCATTGCGCGTCAATATTTTCGTTGGCGGAGTGCCAGCGATGATGCTGGCCGCCGTAATGCCGTTACCCGAGGGAATGTCGGAGCTCACGTTTGCCGGTGCGCTAGCGGGACACCGTATTGGCATGATTTGCCACAAGGGACATCTACCCGTTTATGGCGAGGCCGACTTCTGTATCGAGGGGGCAATTGACCCTGGACACTTGCTTCCGGAAGGGCCCTTTGGCGATCACCTGGGCTACTACAGTCTGGAGCACGATTTCCCCGTGCTGCGAGTCGAACGAGTTACCTGTCGCGCCGGGGCAATCTGGCCGTTCACGGTCGTCGGGCGCCCACCTCAGGAAGATACGATTTTCGGCCAGCTGATTCACGAACTGACCGAGCCGATGATCCCAACGGTGATTCCCGGTGTGCACGCGGTTCACGCCGTCGATGCCGCTGGAGTACACCCCTTGCTGCTCGCGGTGGGGAGCGAGCGATATGTTCCCTACCAGTCGCGGCGCGTGCCGCGAGAACTATTGACCCAAGCCAATTCGATTCTAGGCCAGGGCCAAATGTCGCTGGCCAAGTACCTACTGATGGTCGATCACCAAGATAATCCGCAACTCGATATCCACGATGTGGCGGAATTTTTCCAACACCTGCTGTGTCGAGTTGATTGGAGGCGCGACATACATTTCCAAACGCGCACCACCATGGATACGCTCGACTACAGCGGTACCGCGATCAACGAAGGCTCGAAAGTTGTGTGGGCAGGCGTTGGAGCGCCTTGCCGTACACTTCCCATAGAATTGCCAAGCGACCTACAGCTTCCGTCCGGATTCACAGCGCCGACGATCTGCCTGCCTGGAGTGCTCGCAGTGCAAGGGCCTCGATTCGAACACGAAGGGCTCGAGGCGATGACACGGTTCTGCGACACCCGAATCGCCGCCGATCCGATTAACCAGTTTCCGTTGATCGTCGTGACCGACGACAGCGATTTCACGGCGCGCACACTCAACAACTTCCTCTGGGTCACTTTCACACGTAGCGATCCTGCCGCCGACATTTACGGCATCGAGTCCTTTGAACGCCAAAAGCACTGGGGCTGTGCCGGTGCGCTGGTTATCGACGCGCGCATCAAACCACGCCACGCGCCGCCACTGGTCGAGGATCCCGAGGTGACCCGAAAAATCGACGCGCTCGCCGCCCGTGGCGGACCATTGGCCCGGTTCCTGTAACGTGAGCCGCCCCGCCCGGCGTGCTAGTTCGACTCGACATCCGTGGCCTCCTTACGAGCCGGTTTAGGAAGAGACCGCAGATAGACGCTGATGAAGAGGCTCTCCACCGGGCTTGCCCCGGCTGGGAGCACGACTGGTCGGCTACCAGCAACGCGCCCTTCGTCTTTCGCCGGTCGAACGTGAGGTTTTCCATCAACCGTCGCTTAGCTGAGACCGAATCAAGACGCGGTTGGCTTCAACATTGGCGGCCCTGCCGCCCTGGGGGTCGTTTGGCGACGCGGAGCGTCGTTCCCACGCCATCTTTTGGGAATCTTCCCGACGCCCAACCTCACATCGGCCACGATGAGATGCCGGGATTTCGCTCTTTGGCATCAGACTTGCATCATCAACTGAACCGTCATGGTGTTCTTCTTTTTCATTCGACAAGACCAAACCATGCCCCAGCAATAGGGACAAGCAGTCAGCAGGGCAAACAACATGGTCAACAGAATCAACCCCCGTGCACAAATGTCTCGATTGCGACCGGATGGACCCTGCAAAATTTGCACAGGCAAGACGGGCACGGGAGATTCCGTTTTTTGTTTACCCCCCTTTTGTTTAACACCCCGAAGAGAGGAGGAGTCTGATCTAATGAGAAAGCACTTCCAAACAACCGCTATCGTCGCCGCATGCCTGCTTTGGACTCTTTTTGCCATGGAAGCTTTCGCACAAGGCCATGGCAATCAAAGAGGGGGGCGCGGCCGGGCGGCGCACGGCCAGAACGGCTGCGGCGGGCAAACGGGTACCACCTCGCAACAGTGCCAGCGCAATGGAATGGGGCCACAGCAACGCAGCATGGCAGGACAAGATACGACCCGACAACGCGGCATGGGGCAAGGACGGATGCGACATCGCTACGGTGCCAATCAGTCTGGTGCCAATCAGTCTGGTGCTCGCCAATCTGGCCACGGTCAATCGCGATCGAATCGGCGCGGCCGCGAGGATAGTTCAACCGGACAATTGAGCCGCCAGGAGATCGAGAGCGTTCTCTTGATGCGTGAAGAAGAGAAGCTGGCGCGTGACGTATATGTGACACTTGGTGAGACGTGGAACGTGGCGATCTTCGCCAATATCGCGCAATCTGAATCGCGACACATGGCAGCAATGGCACGTCTGATCCAACGGCACAACCTGACGGATCCCGTCGTCGATAACACGGTTGGCGTCTTCTCGAACTCGAAGTTCACACAACTCTATCAAGACCTCGTCCGCACCGGTTCGGTGTCGCTTCAGGACGCTTATGGCGTCGGGGTCCAGATCGAAGAGTTGGATATTGCTGACCTGAAAGAAGGGCTTACCAGTGTGACTCACAGCGACGTGCAACGGGTCTACGGCAACCTACTTCGCGGCTCGCAGAACCATCTACGAGCATTCACGTCACAACGCTGAACGACGAGGGGACCGCTATTTCGAGTATTCGTTCAGGCAACTGAGTCCTGAACTCCCGCACGGACGCATGCCATTCACCGCAAGGATGTTTCTTTTCGTACCTGAGTAAGGAGGAGAGTTCGATGAAAAAGATGATTGGAATCGGTTTGGTCTTGACCGCAGTAGTGGGTATGGCCGTGGGTGACGCAATGGCACGTGGCGGTGGTGGCCGACGCGGCGGAGGTGGAGGCGGCGGCGGCCAGCAAGGCATGCGCACTCGCTCTGGGGGCGGCCAATACGGCTCGAGTGGCCAGAGTGGCATGATGAACCGGCAAATGATGCAATATCGGTATGGCATGATGCAATCGGGAGCCGGTGGACAAAACGGCACGATGCAACGTCAACGCTTACGCGACGGTTCCGGAATGGGGCAAGGCAATGGCCAGGGCAACTGCCAAGGCGGCATGCAAGGGCAGGGTGCCATGCAGGGTCAGGGAATGCGATACCGGTATGGTGCCGGCCAGGCGGGTGTCGCCAACCAAGTGGGAACTCAGCAACGACTGCGCGATGGTTCCGGTAACGGCCAACAAATGCGACGAGGCATGCAAGGCCAAGGCGCCATGCAAGGTCAGGGAATGCGATACCGGTATGGTGCCGGCCAGGCGGGTGTCGCCAACCAGGCGGGAACTCAACAGCGGACACGACTGCGCGATGGCTCGGGTGGCGGGCAACAGATGCGTGGCGCGATGACGTCAGGCTCAGGCCAAGTACGCGCAAGCCGCCGCGGGCGAAGTCGTTCCGGCCGTTGACGCATGCTGCGTTTGCGGCAGGCCGCTTAGCAGTTCGAAGAAATCGTCGGAGGCGGAATTCGTGAACCGAAACGCCCTAGGCTGACAGCGTTGTTGGTTTTGCCAAGGTCTCGTAACACGGCCCGCACTTCGGCTACATGACGTTTGACGACATGACGCGGTATCGCTTGCGATATCGCGTCATGGCTTGCGCGGCTTGAGTGCGCACGTCGCTTGATTCAGGTAACTACACGTACACCAACTGGCCGCGTCAGGCATGAGCACCAACAACAGACGCATCTTAGTGACTCCTCTCCGACACTCGACAAACCATGCCTCACTTACTTCCCGCTCTTGGGCTTGGGCTTGATCAACTGAAACGGTGTGTCACTGGTCCATTGTGTCGCCTGCGGCATATACCGTAGCGCCAGGGAAGTCTGCACCGGATAATTGCAGACACATCCGAGCGAGAAACAAGGCATATTCAGCAGGCCATCGGCCGCGACAAGCGAGTTGCTGCAGCCGGAACGCAGATTGCGCAGGCTATACTCCTTTTGACTCTCAACGTCAAAGTAAGTGGCACTCCTATTCCTTACCAACATCAAGTGTTTACACCCAACCGCATAGTTGCACCCTCCCGATTTGCGGAAATAACTTGCCTCGCTCACCGGCTTGCCGGTCGTCAGACTGTACTGCCTACCCGTTTGATTGATATAGGTATCTTCGCGCACAATGATCGGCTGCTGTCCCGAACGATTCTTCCACAAGACCGTCCCTGATGCCGCGTCAATCGCCGTCGTATCGGACCACTTGCCCAACAGGACGGTGTTATGGTCGCGTGAATAGGCCGTCCAATCGTCGTTCGCGCGCACCGACTGCCACGACCTCGCAAGGTTCTGCAAATCATACTCCGCCAAATATTGCCACTGTGTTTCACCTGTCTGAGCATCGAGTGCGTAGGAAGTCGAAGGCACGGTCTTGGGCAAGCTACCGCGGCGGCGCAGTTCGTCGGCCAACTGCGGTGACATCGAATCGGTGGCCAACACCAATCGCTCCGTCGCCACAATCGAGTGAATATTGTAGCGTTGCTCTGGGTATTTCACCCAGAGTTGCTTGCCGCTGTTCTTGTCGATTGCCACCAGTGCTTCGCAATCCCACAACCCCGACGTGACCGCCTGGTGGCTGTGCCCTTCGGGAATATCATAGCCAAACGCAACGAAAACATGGTCGTCCGTCACGCGAATATCGACCACACCCCACTCCCGCCCTGGCTCGTTCTTCAACTGACATTGATACGTCTGTGCGATGGCACCGGTTGCCGGGTCGAGCCGATCACAACGTTGCGTTTGACCAACGTAGATTCCATCAAGACGCGACGCAAATCGCACATGATCCGTGGTGGTCTCGAAATCCCAAAGTCGCCGACCGGTATACGCGTCGACGGCAGTCAGGATCTGGCGAACGTCATCGAACGCAAATACCCGTCCGCCAACCACCTGCGGTTTTACGCCACGACCATAGTCCTTGCGTTTGGACGAACCGTAGTCCGGTCCATCGCCGTACCAGAGGATCCCCAAGGGAGCACGCACCAGATCGTCGTCCGAATAGTACGTGCGACTCGCACTACTCCCTTCGTGCGTCCAATCGACCGATCCCGGCAAAGCGCCGACGCGGCGTACGAGCAGCACGCCCTCCTGTCGAGCAAGCGTCGCGGACGCCAGTTTAGCCGCGGTCACTTCGGCTTGAACCGACTCCAGACCGGCATCTTGCCCGGCCAACAACAGCACTCCGCCATAGGGACGCAGTGTCTCAAAAAGATGATTTAGCGCGGCGGGAGTCGCAATGCGCGGCAACAACTGCGGTTGAGCAATCATCAAACTTGCCAAATAGGGAGGAAACTCAAAGGTAAGCGGATCACCCGCAAAGGCCTCGACCCGATCGCCGTAAAGGTCCGCGTCCGTAAACCGTTGCCGCAACGCGTTGACCTTGCTGCGGTCTTTGTCCACAGCAATCACATGAAGCTGCGATTGCAATAATAATTCCTCGATGAAGCGTTCGCTCGGGATCCCCAACAGCAACGCGTAACCTTCTCGAACCTCCGATTGCGCTAAAATGCGCGCCGCATGCTGTCGAGCGGAATCATCCCGAGTGGCCAACGGCTTGCGTCGCCGAGCATGTGTTACTACGGCAGCCGGTTTCTCGCCATAGCAAACGAGCCTGCCGTCGCTCATGGCAACGAATAGTTTGCCATCCGCAGCGATCATGCTGGCTGGCGTCCCATCTAGCGCATAACGGTCGACAATGCGGGGCTTGCCTTGCTGCTCTGATGAAGCGTCAACCACCACGATCGACTGGTCGACTTGAACGTAAAGGCGTTGCCCCGCTTTGATCATGCTGGTGATGGAAGCGTCCTTGTTCGTCGCAACCCAAAGTCGTTTCCAGATCTCCGGCGCAATCCATTTTGCCGGATGGTATTTAAAATTCCCCTTCTGCTTTTCGTACAGCGCCGTGTGCGCTCTACTAAGATCATGCGCATACAGAAATCCCTTGCTGACTCCATAGGCGATCCCCGCATCGAAAACGGATCGAAAAGTGCAGCCCGGCGTAAAGTTATAGCCGAACATCGGGCCTTCAAATAAGTCGAGTTTAGGAGTACTCCATCGGTCGGGCGCATCTGCGCCAGCCGCCTGCCACCGTTCGCCTACTTCGTGCCCATCGTTTGCTCGGACGATACCGCCATCGCCAACAAATAGATACTTGCCCGAGGCCGTAACACGCGAATCACCCCGGCGGTATCCCTGCACGTATTGCAACAGTTCGCCCGAGACCGGATCAAAACCGGCTGGCATGGAACGGCCGTTCGGAACGTGCAGCTTGCCTTCGGCAAACAGGAAGTACCCTTGCGGCGATAACCCCGCCTCTTGCAAGTCGTTATGGTCAAGCCGCACGCGCTCGATATAACTCACTTTGTCATTCGACCAGCGTACCTTGCCGGTCCGAGCGTCGACCGCATGAATGACAACTCCCATCGAAGGCCAAATGCCGGCGCCAAAGTAGACCGTGCCTTCATGCAGAACCGCGCCACCACGCACCGGCCAATACGAGACCAATCGATCGTTACCCAACTGGCGATAATCAGCCCGGTCGGCAGGTACGCCACGAACACTCCACAATTCCCTGCCCGTCTTCGCATCCAGGCAGTACAGAAAGCCATCATCCGAACCAACGTAGACTCTCCCCTCCCAGGCGACCGGTGCACAACGAATGGGCCCTTCCGTATAGAAGATCCAACGGACTTCCCCCGTTTCCGTGTCAAACGCGCGCAGGCTGCCATCGCATGACGATCCGACAAACAACATCTTGCCCAAGACGATCGGTTCGTTCGCCATATCGAATTGCAATCGGACCTCATTCGGCCACGCGACCTGAGGGGCTGGCAACTCACGTGACCAACGTGGATAGAGCTTCGAGGGCAATTCTTCAGAGCAAGAACCGCTGCGGGCCGCATCATGCCGCCAGGTCGGCCAATCGGCGAAAACGACCCAACTTGGCGTCAGAAACAACATCGTCAGAGTCACGATCAACAGGCGCAAGAATTTCATTGCGGTGCCTCTTTGAGTTCCTTTTGGTAACTCGGAACGGTACGCCGTTCCACGTCGTTTGAATTACCGGCGAACAAGTGCCATAATCGCACGTGTGAGAAGGGCGGTTCGCCACTGAACTCCACGCCGCATTGCGACGTGGCTCAGCAGACGCCCATTGTACCAGCTTCTTGTCCCACCAGGTTGACGGAGATGCCGATGAACCACAAAATCCACCGCCGCGAGATACTGCGTGCCGGTGCCGCGACTGGCTTGATGGCCGGTTTGGCTCCTGCCGTGAGCGCTCGCCCAACACCCAAATCGATTCGGCTGGGCATCGTCGGCGTCGGCAGTCGAGGAACGCACCTGTTGCGCATTGCATTAGCTGCGGGTGTGGAGGTGCCGGCACTCTGCGACATCAAAGCCTCTAACCTGGACCGCGCGATTAACATCGTGAGGAAGGCGCGCGACCGTAAGCCGGAGGGCTACTCCCAAGGGCCCAAAGACTATCTTCGCCTGCTCGAACGCGACGACTTGGACGCGATCATCTGCAGC
>JAJRVM010000001.1 GCA_024277285.1 Planctomycetota bacterium | reverse complement strand
TCGAATCCTGCCGAAGTGAGTGAGAATTCGTGGTACAGGTGGTGCATCACGAGGCCACCACGGCAAAGCTGTCCGAATCCCTCGATAAACCGAATGTTCTGCCGCGCTGCGTGCGGTTGCCGTTATTGTCACACGTGTACGTGTAGACCCGCCGGCCCAACGCGCTATAATAGATATACGGTAATTCAATGCATACGTTTCCATTTGTCCTTTCGATTGACTGCGGCCGTTGTGACGCTGCGGGCATCGACGGGCAAGCTGCCATCAGCGAGGAGCGGAGCCATGCAATCTTATGTCGTCATTGAAACGGATGATGGGCTGAGCGTCGTTGAGGTGGATGAAATGAGTTCACCGGAAAATGAAGCGGAGCGGCATGGAGGAATGTTGGTCGATCCCAACTGCTACGCCACTTACGAAGACGCGTTCGATGCGTTGTTGATCATCGATGCCGAGTTGCGCGCGGCAATCAATCCGGGCATCGATTTCTGAAGTGTGGTGACCGGCAGCGAGCTGCAGTCGTTTCTGACGTAGTGCGGTGGTCTTGCCAGAGAGCGTTGTGCACCTGTTCACGCTCTTATTCGTGAACAGGTTTGCCACGTTGTGCGCGGACGATTCGAGTGCCGATGCCATTTTCCCGTCAGTTTGAGTCGGTTTCGACGTGCGTGACCGTGGCACTGCTCAATTCCCACGCGTTTCCGTTCTTCGATCATGACGCGGCAACTGAGGCTAGCCAGTACCAAGAGCACCACTTGAGCAGTGTCGTGTCACACGGCGTCAGGGCTCGATGACGGCGGCACGCATAGTCCAGCCGTTCAGGATGTTGCGCAGGTTCGTGGCTGACAGGATCCCGACAAGGCGTCCACCATGGGCCACCGGCATGCTCGTGTAGTTCCCGTCTTGCATCTGTTCGATCGATTCTTGCAGTGGCAACTGCTGGTCCAGCGTGGGGACGTTCTCGCGCATCGCTTCGCGCACGCGCAAGTAGCCTCGTCCTTGGGCCAGCAATTGCAGCGCCTGCTGCTTGGCCAGCATGCCGACCAGGCGATTGTCTTCGATCACCGGGTAGTCATCTTCGGGCATGAATAGTACGGCGTCTGCCGCTTGGTCCAAGGTGATGTCGGCTGGAACCATGTGGAACTGACGACGCATTGCGTCAGCAACTCGCCAACCCTCAATCGACGACTGGATGTTGGCCATTTTTGCTTCGGCGCGACCGGCCAGGAAAACAAACAGAGCTACGAACACAAGCATCCACTGACCACTGTAAATGCCGACCAGGGCAAATAGACCAGCCATCACTTGCCCCACTCCCGCAGCGATGCTGGTGGCCCGAGCGTGTGGCATCATGCTGGCGAGCACCGAGCGCAGCACGCGTCCACCGTCCATCGGGAACGCCGGCAGCATGTTGAACAGTACCAGGCCAATGTTCGCCCAAAGTAGTTTGGCCAGGAATGAGTGGTTGACCACCGCTGCGTTGAGGACCGAGCTGATCGTTCCAAGCAGGATTAATACGACGACCAATACGCCGGCGATCGCGACGTTCACCGCAGGGCCAGCCAGGGCGACGGCCAGTTCGTGTAGCGGCCGGCGCGGCATGCGATCAAGGTTGGCTACTCCACCGATCGGTAGCAGCGTTATGCTGCGCGTACCAATACCGAACTGGCGCGCCATCAGTGCATGGCCAAGTTCATGCAACAGCACGCAGCCGAATATTGCCAAAACGAACAACACGGACTCGATTGCAACCGCGATGCCGTTGCCATGCGACAATGCCGATCCACCGATCATCAGCGGCAGGATCAAAAACGACCAGTGGACGTAGATGCCAATTCCGGAGATTTCCGCGAGCTTCCAAGATCTCATGTTTATTCTCGGCCTTTCGTTGCGATGCGCAGCAGTGCGTTGTGCTGCTAACGGCAAGAAACTTGTTCTCTTGCGCAAAACCCAGCGACCAACGGGAGCGAGTCCGTGCCGCTCGAGCGGTAGCTTGCAGTTGGTTGGCGGCCCTGTTGCCTTGTGTTTTTCTGTGACCGCTCACCAGGAACCGTCAATGGAGCGGCTGGCCGGATGAGTAAATGAACCATCTCAATGAACCATCGCGCATGTCAAAGGTGAACGTCAAAAGTGAACGAACTCCGGCAACGACAAGCCGCTGAGTCCATCAATGGTAACTCGGTCACGCCGCAAGCCGCCACCGTGCGCCGGAGACGCAGCACGGGCGTAATTCGCTTTCAGGCTGTAAATATCGTATCCGTCTCTCTGTGCGGCCTTCTCCGTCACGTCAACTTGCAAATCCTCGAATAGCCCAGACGCGTACTCCCCAGACGCTGAATTGCCAAATGATGCCAGATTGTCCGGGCTGGTTGTCGGGGCCGCCAATTTGGCAGGTCGCGACGAGGCCGCCGCCTTTCGCAGGGGCGGGGCCGGTGCGGCGATCCTATGCGGAGTTCTATTGCCGCGGGTCGGCAGGGTATCGGCAACCGGGGATTAGAGTGAGCACACTGCATGCCAAACGGATCGATTTAGCGACTCGAACGTAGCGGTTGCCAGGAATATCACGAATGGTCGGTCCAGTCCAGCTGACGGATATAGTCGGCTCGATGTCCGATTGTTCGGAGGGCGGAGCTTCCCCTCTGGCGAGCTGTCGCGAGGTCGCGCCGTTTCGCCGATCGGCATGACCCTTGGGGGGGCGTCGTTAAAGAAGAGAAAACGGCAGGTTTTGTGTTGACGAGGCATGGGTTGGCGGGTAATTCCTTTTGGGTTGAACGCCCCTCTTGCTGCCGCCTGCAGACACTGTGTGCGGTAAAATCGCCTGGTATTATTGGTTTTTCGGGCAGGATCTCGATCGTGGAAGAAAACAGAATCGGATTGATCTTGATGCTTTTGCGCGAGGGTAGCACGCGCCATGCGGTTAAGGTCTATCAGGAAGAGGCGGACGTCACCTTCTTCGTGGCGCAACGCTCGGTTCACGAGCTGGCGCGTCAGCATGGAATTATCGTGCGTCGTCGTGCCTTGCTTCCTCTCGCACTCATCGCACTGGCCAGCTTGCTCGGGCTGGTCCTCAGTCACTAGCGCGGTACCCGTCACGAGCACCGTATCGATGCTCGTTCGTCCCCCCCTCGCCAGTACGGTAGCCTCCATTCTGGTGCGTACACGGGTATGGCTGCGGGATCTCAATCGTCCCTTCTCTCCACCGCAACAGGCGACGTCGCAACAGACGCCGCAATTTGGAGTAAGATGTAGGCTGTTGCGCCCCAAAGTGGAGTCTCGTTTGCACTGGCGGTCTCACGAAGGCCAGCGATTTCGCCGACCGGTCGCGAGTCCCCGTTCACATGCGGGGCAAGCTCAATGAGGGCCCCAGACTCAGTCAGACGCTGCGATCGGCTAAGCAGATACAGTTCGTCGAATATCGCGGATCGCGACGAGCGGTTCGCTTTACGATCTTGGCCGCGGTTTGAGCCGCCTGATGCGAAGCAATCCGATGACGTTCTTGCCACTCCTGTTCTTAGTCACGTCCATTGCACCCTCTGGCGATGCAGCACTTTACGATGGGCAGACGCTTGCGCAGTGGCAAACGCGGCTTGGGCAACTGGAGCCATCACAGCCGCAGGACCCGTCGGTTGTGAGGACGCTGATTGCGATCATCGCGGACCAAGATCTATCGGCCGAGGTGCGCCGTCCATTTGCGATGACACTGGGGCGTATGGGAGCGGCTTCGCGCGAGGCGATTCCCGTTCTCATTGCGCAGATCCAACAGCGCGACTCGCTGGGCAAACCAACTTATACTTGGGCGGCGCGTGCGTTGGGGCTGTACGGTGTGCACGCGCGTGATGCCGTTCCTGCGTTGGTGGACCTGCTGTTTGACGAGCGTATTGCACTGGCGGAACGGACGTTGCCGGTCGAGGCGTTAGCTCGTATCGGCACAGCGCACCCGAACGTTCTGCCGGCATTGATCCGATTGCTGCAATATCAGCCAACTGGCAACAGCACGATGGGCGCGGCACAAGCTTCGCGGTTGCGCGAATTGGCGGCCGAGGCGTTTAGTTACATGGGACCCGAGGCCGATCTGGCGGCACCTCTGTTGGTGCGCGCCGTGCGCAACGTGAACGAAACAGAAGCGGTGCGCCGCAAGGCGGTTTACGCACTCGGTGCCATTGGCAGTCGTGCCGCGTTGGCGGTCCCTGCATTGATCGAAACCATGGAATTCGACCAGTCAGATGCATTGCGCGCGGCTGCCAGCGAGGCGCTCGGCCGAGTTGGCACTCCGGCACTGCCGCTGCTGCAGCGCTATCTGCGCCACCCCGATCCGCAAGTGCGCCGCTACGTGGCACAAAGCGTTGCGCGCATGGGCAAGCAGGCACGCCCGGCACTCGGAACGCTGGTGGCGTCGTTGACCGATTCCGATCCCGCAGTCCGCCTGGCGCTCTGTGAATCACTCGCCTCACTGGCCGCTGACTCCAACGCGTACGTGCCTCAACTCATTGCGCTGTTGACGGCCGAGTCGCGACAAGTGCGCATGAATGCCAGACGCCTGCTCGTGAAACTCGGTCCCAAGACGCGGCCCTTTCTAAGCCAACTACGGCAATTGCAAAACCATCCCGAAGCAGCCACCCGTGCTATCGTTCGGAAGACGCTCCGCGATCTTGCGCGGCAGGTGAATTAGTGTGCCAAGCTAGAGTTCATGTCAAAAGTGACACTTTACAACGGAGCTTCACAACGGGGCTTCGTCTCAAAACTTGGAATTGCCTCCCGGCTACTCCGCGTAACGGTCGGGGTAACGTGTCACTTGGCTGCGTGAAAGGACATTTTGCGACAAGGCCCATTTGTGATAAGGTCTGAATAGATACGAGAAAACGTTCTAAGGTGTTTGGCGGACATGAAGCAGGCTATTGTCAAGACCAGCAAGTTTCTTAGCTTAGTACTGCGCCACCACCCGGAGCGTATCGGTCTGACGCTCGATCCCAACGGGTGGGTCGACGTTGATGTGTTGCTTGAGGCCGCGCAACGATCTGGCAAGCGTATTGATCGTGAGTTGCTGGACCGTGTTGTGCGCGAAAACGACAAGCAGCGTTTCACGATGAGTGATGATGGACGGCGCATTCGTGCGGCGCAAGGGCATTCGGTCGATGTCGATTTGGAGCTGTCGGCAATCGAGCCTCCGGAACTACTGTATCACGGTACGGTCGCGCGTTTTTGGGCGTCGATCAAGCAGCACGGACTGCGCCCTGGGTCGCGGCAGTACGTCCACCTGTCAAGGGACATTGATACCGCGACGCGCGTGGGGCAACGGCGTGGCAAGCCGGTGATTCTCGCCGTGCGCGCCGGTGAAATGGACCGTCAGGGAATGCGGTTCTATTGCTCCGCCAATGGCGTCTGGTTGACCCATCATGTGCCGGCGTCGTTGCTGCGCAAGTTACCGGAGCGTGATTGTTGACAGAAACGCGCAACCGTTCACGGCCAAGGCCGTGAACGGTTACAGAAACTCTTTGCAGCTCCGAGTGGCGTCCGAGTTGCAAGGGGGAAGGCCATCGGTGAAGCCAACCGCGTCTTGATTCGGCCTCAGCAAAGCGACGATTCATGGCAAACTTCACGTTCGACCGACGACAGACGAAAGGCGAGCTGCTGGTAGCCGACCAGTCGTGCTCCCAGCCGGGGCAAGCCCGGCGGAGAGCCTCGCCCGGCGGAGCGAATTTTCATCAGCGTCTATCCGCGTTGATTAGCGGTCCCTTTCTAAATGTGCCAATCGCGTTCTCGTTTCCGTGAACGGTTACTACCGTTCTTGCCAAAGTCATCGGCACCGGTTTTGCGGTTATCCCAGTTTCCACGGTTTACGGTATTCATAGTGGAGTAGTTGGTTCGCCTGATCGTTGTTCGTGAACTGCTCTTTTTCCGCATCCCACTCGAGCCGCTGTCCGAGGCTCAAGGAGATATTTGCGAGCAGGCTAAGTGTGGTCGAGCGGTGTCCGATCTCCACATCGGCGTTGGGTGTGGCACATGACCGCATACAGTCGATAAAGTTGCTCGTGTGCAGCACGGTCAAGTGTGCGTTGTCGCCCTGGTGCGACAATTCTTCAGGCTTCATCCGTGGTTTGCGGTCCTGGAACTGGCCACCTCGTTCAGGCGTGACCTGGAACGTATTCGCATTCGCATAGACGGTTCCGCGCGTCCCACGCATTTCGATCTCGCCAAAAGGAAACACGGGGTTGCCACTCGTTTCGTACTGTCCAAATACGGCAATTCGGCCGGAGGCGAATTGGAACGTCACTTCCATCGTATCGGGAATCGTACGATCGTCATCGACGGCAAAACACCCTCCCATCGCGTTGATTGACTGCGGTGCCAATTCGCCGGTACACCAACGGATCGCGTCCAAGTAGTGGACTCCCCAGTTGCCCATCTGCGACGAGAAGAGTTGCCACCATCGAAAGCGGTAGGGGCAGATCGTTTCCTGGTACGATTGCCACGGGCGTGGCCCCAGCCACATGTCCCAGTCAAGCTGCTCGGGTGGACGCTGCGGTTTCTTCTTGCCGATCCCGTCGGGGTACATATTGCTCAACCGATATGCTCGACTGACGCAGATCTTGCCGTAGCGATCGGCTTGCGTCCGCTTGGCTAGTTCCTGATAGAGTGGCGAGCTGCGGCGATGCGTTCCGACTTGTACTACTCGTTTGTTGCGCCGAGCCGCTTTGACGATGCGACGCCCCTCGTGGATCGTAACCGAAAGAGGTTTCTCGACGTAAACATCCTTCTGGGCGTCGCAGGCCGATACGGCTTGAAGAGCGTGCCAGTGATCGGGGGTCGCAATGGCGACCGCGTCGATGTCCTTGCGGTCTAACAGCTTGCGAAAATCATGTACCAAGTCCACATCACCCTTGACCTTGGGACGACTCTTGATGAACGCGCGTTCGTCCACATCGCATAACGCGACAACCTGGATATCGTCGTGTGTCAGGAATGCGTCCATTAGCTGACCACCACGGTTGGCCACGCCAATGAACCCAAGCCGGATCCGCTCGTTGGCCCCAAGTACGCGCGCTGCACTCGCGGCGCTGGTCGTTGCGGCTGCCAATCCCATCGCGACGCTCGAGCGTCGATTAAACATGCGTCGAGTTATCTTGTTACTCATCGTTACCTTTCACAGTTGCCGAGTAGTGCCACCTGACCGCGTCATGCTTCCCGTATCCTAACGTGGACCACGACCGCGAGTCTAGAGTCGAGAGTCGAGAGCCAGGAGTCGAGAGTCGAGAGCCAGGAGTCGAGAGTCGAGAGCCAGGAGTCTAGAGTCGAGTTCGACGGTGCCACTTTGCAAGCACGCGTGTTCGCAAATGCCGCATTGCCAATGACGAACGAAGCCCGAACGACGAGTGTCGATGGCTTTTCCCGTGGACGACCTGTGCCGTGCCGCATCGCAAACGGCATTCGCGTTTCGGATTTCGTCATTCCTTCGTCATTGGGTATTTCGTCATTCGCCATTGCTCGGCCGCCGTTGGGCGGCCGGGTGGCGCTGTCCAGCTAGGATTTCAGGCTTGAGCGTGACAGCCCGTTGTGTGGTGATTGGAAAGGACGCTAATCGGCGCGTGAGGGTCCCAGGTCTCAAACGTTGCGTCTGGAGCGACAAAAGCTGAGAATGCGAGTGTGGGAGACGATGTCGCGCCGGAGTGACCTACTTGGTCATGCCCAGTTACCACCGTAAGATGATGAGAGCACGTTAGCTTCGGCGACGGATGCAGGCAGCGTTCCAGCAACGGTCGCGTAGCGACGCTGACCGCGCGTACTAGTCGGCGTTGCTGTCACTTGTTCGTCGGTAGGTGCTCGATTTCGTTCCATAGACAAATTCACTGCGAAGACAATAAATTTGCCCCAGGGGGAAGGATTCATGTGGAAACGCACCAAGATTGTCGCGACCGTCGGTCCGGCGAGCGCGTCGGCAGAGCGTCTGCGAGAGTTGGTTGAGGCGGGCGTCGATATGTTTCGGATCAACTTCTCGCATGGCAATTGGGAAGCGCATGGGGCATCGATCGAGTTGATTCGCGCTGCCGAACGGGCGGCTGGCCGGCCGATCGCGATCTGTGGCGACTTGTGCGGACCGAAGATTCGCGTCGGATTACTGCGTGAGGGAACGCACGAATTGGTTACGGGGCAGTCGTTAGTGATTCAACGCGAGGCAATGGTGGGCGACGCTACCCGTTTTTGCACCACGTTGCCCGAGTTGATCGATCTGGTTCGATCGGGAGAAACCATCTTGTTGGCCGATGGTCGTATCCGCTTGGAAGTTACCGAAGTGCAATCACCCGAGCAGTTCACCTGTCGCGTGATGGTGGGAGGTATGTTTTCGAGCGGCAAGGGGGTCAACCTGCCACAAACTCAGTTGAACATCCCCGCTCTCACGGAAAAGGACCGCGCGGACGTCGAGTGGATCGCCACACGCGATTTCGACTACGTCGCCCTCTCGTTCGTACAACGCCAGGAGGATGTACAGCAATTACGTGAATTGTTGAACGAGCGCCACTGCGATGCGCGGATTATTGCCAAGATCGAGAAGCCGCAGGCCATCAACCAGATCGATTCCATTATCGAAACGGCTGACGCCGTCATGGTTGCTCGTGGTGATCTTGGTGTCGAGATGGATTTTCCGTCGGTTCCGATCACGCAGAAAACGATCGCGCACAAGTGTGAACTCGAGGCGAAACCCTGCATCATCGCGACCGAGATGATGGAGAGCATGATCACTTCGCCTCGACCGACGCGCGCCGAAGTGTCTGATGTGGCGAACGCCGTGTTCGATCGGGTCGATGCCGTGATGCTCTCGGCCGAGTCGGCGATCGGAAAGTATCCCGTGCCGGCGGTCAACGCCATGCGTCGCACGGTTATGGCGGCTGACACGTTCCAGGACGTGCATGGCGTGGCGAGCCATCTGTCGATACATCGTGCCAGCACGACGGCCGCGTTGGCGCGCGCCGTGAATGAGATAATGCAGACGCAGAGCTTGGCAGCGGTCGCCGTATTCACGGTCAGTGGCCGAACGGCCCAACTGTTGGCGAAGACGCGTCCCGCCTGCCCCATCGTCGCACTGTCTTCAAACCCACACACGCTGCGGCGCTGCTGTCTCTTCCATGGGGTGATGCCACACCAGACGGAAACGCCGCGAGACACCATTGGCGCGGTGAACCTGGCGTCACGGACTTGCATGGAATTGGGGATCGCCAAGCCCGGCGAACGAATCATCGTCCTGGCGGGACATCCGTTTGATGTGCCAGGCAATACGAACGGTCTCGTTGTGATGACGATCGAGTAGTCGAGTTCGGCGCCGTGTATGCAGCTTGGGCTGCCTGGTACGATCGTGCCAAAAAACGAGTTGTGATGATTGGGGGGGGCGCTATGACCCAATCGATTGATTGTTTTCGCACGGCGGCCGACCGAATCGAGCGGTTTGCCTGGCTTTTGGTGTCTGGCTACAACCCAGTGATCCGATTCTGATGAGAGGTTGGTCCTGTTTGGCCGCCTCGAACGGACGCGTCCGAGATGGTCGCGGAACGCCCCCACGTGCTGAGTAGGATGCTCCCCCCCCCCTTTTTTTTGGGGCCAGCGGCATTCTCCGGCACGATCGCTTGTGGAATTACCCTTAGTTGAACTCGCCAGCTTTCAGCCGAATTGTCAACGGAGCGTTTTCAAACTGCTGCCACGTGCCTTCATGGACTGACCATCAGCTAGTGACAATCGCACACTGAAAGCGCCGTTTCGTTTTTTTCCTCGACCACTTCCCCTACGCTACTGACGCGGCTTCATGAGTAAACGAACCATCATCCCGTTAGGCTGCTCCCTCGGTCTCATGCTGTTGGCAAGTGGCCTGGTGCATTCGGCGTTGGGGGCCGGCAGTGAATACGACAACGTCATCGATCTCATTCAAAAGGCGACAGACGCGTTTCGCGAAACGACGGACCATGATGTGACGCTCGCCAAGGTCGAGTCGGCCGGGCGGTTGGCCGCGTTGGGAACGGTCCTGGACGCTGCCGGCGCCAACGGGAAGGATTGGAAAGAGTACTTGCGATGGGACCGGCTGACCGCTGCATTGGCCAGCGACGCGACGGCGGATGTGGCGGAGTTGGAGCAGCTGATCGAGCCTTTCACACGCGATTATTCTGGCTTGGAACTGCCGGCGATCATGCGGCTGCGCACCAGTTTATGGCGATATTATCATCGACGGTTGGCTCTCAATAATGACCAGATTCACGCGGCGTTTGATCGACGGCTCGAGCGGCTTGGTGAATTGGTCGAGTTGATGCGAGTAACGGCCGATGGTGCAACGTTGCAGGAAGCTGCACTGCAATTGTCATGGTTCGCTCGATATGAACAGATTCCGGCTGTGGTGGCGGCGGCACGTGAACTCGCTCCGGAAGCAAATGTCCGCTTGTCCGTTTCCCAGTCGTTCATAAGCCGGTTTACGCGCGAAGCCGTTGATCGAAAAGATCCGTTGACCGATTGCATCTTGGGTACCACGATTCGCGGCACGTCGCACTTGGTCGGTACCATGATGCTCTTTCCGGTTTGTGTGGAGCACGGGGCGCGGCTTGAGGCACGTTTGCACGGCGCTGCGCGGACGACGGGACGCGGCTACCACGGTCCGGTGCGCGCGAATCTGGTCGGTGTTGCCGATGTGCAAGCCACCGGGACGATCGAGTTCAGTAAAGATGGGTTTCGAGTTGGGAACGTACGGGCAGACGTCGCCGCGACTGGAAAGCCGACGTCGATCTGGACAACTTATCATAGCCGGATCGCCGATGGCGTGATCGCTGCAGCGGCCCGGCGCCGAGCGGTTAGAACTCAACCGCAGGCCGACGGTATCGCTTCACGCCACGCTCAACAGCGGCTGGAGCAGCAGTTGAGCGAGGAGTTGCAAACGCGTGTGGGCGAGATGCAACGCGGGTTCGTAACTCGGTTTCGCAACCCACTGATACGGCACGAAACATTCCCACGCGTTTTTCGGCCTGCCAGCGATGCGCGAGAGGCTCGCGTTGACATGCTGTTGGCCAATCGCACGCAAACCGGTGCGCCCTGTCCACCACCAGCCACGTCGAAGCAGGCGGCGCTGCACGCGCAGATTCACGAGACCGCGTTGAATAACATGAGTGCCAATCTACTGGCCGGACGCGCCATCAGCGAGGCAGAGCTGCGTGCGTTTTTGGGCCAGTTGTTCAGCCCGCAAGTGGAACCGACGCCGGTGGATAGCCGCGAGTCGCTGCAAATCGTATTTGCAAATGAGCGGCCGTTGACCGTGCAAATCGACGATTCGGTCGTCGTTGTCACGTTGCGCGCGGATCGGTTCATTAAGAACCGCAGCAAATATCCGGCGATGAATATGACGTTGCGGTATCGTGTCACGCGAACTGCCCATGGCGTGTTGGCCAGCCGAACGGGCGATCCGGAAGTCGTTCCACGCGACTTCGAAAGTACGGGCCGCCGGCGTTTGGGCGCTCGCGAGATCGCGGCACGTCGGTTGATAACGCGCATGCTCGAACGCGACTTGGCCGAGACCTACAAGGTTAACACGTTTACGTTGCCGAAGCCGGTGGATGTTTTTGGGCCGTTGGCCGTCTCGTCGCTCAGTGCCGACAATGGATGGATCGACGTCGGCGTGGACCCGGTTGAATAGGCCCGCTGGGCTGAAGACGGCTGGGATCACACTTCTTTTGTGCCCGTCATTTTCTTTGCCCTCCCAGGAGAGCAGCTAGAACGCTGTCCATGAGCGCGCGGGCAGTAAAGGGCAAAGAAGATTATGGGCAAAGAATAGCGCTTGATCGATTACGTTGTAACGGGGCAACGGTCTAGCCGTGCTCGCAACGCTGTCCATGAGCTCGCGGGCAGTAAAGGGCAAAGAAGATTATGGGCAAAGAATAGCGCTTGATCGATTACGTTGTAACGGGGCAACGGTCTAGCCGTGCTCGCAACGCTGTCTATGAGCGCGCGGGCAGTAAAGGGCAAAGAAGATTATGGGCAAAGAATAGCGCTTGATCGATTACGTTGTAACGGGGCAACGGTCTAGCCACGCTCGCAACGCTGTCCATGTTGGAACAGAACGCATCGCGTCGATCACTCGCAAAATGGCCACAGAAAGGGCCTTTTGGGCCAGGACCAAGCTGAACGTAAAGTGCGAGCTAGGACGCGGAAGGCCTGTTAGAGTGGGGAATTTGAGGGGAGCGTGCGGCTGCGGTGTTGTTCTGGCCAATCAGAAAAGCGCCAATCAGAAAAGCACTGGGCACACGGCAATGGCGGTGATTTGGGTCGTGGCGGTTGGGAAAGGCTTGATTCGTTCACCGATTATGCCGATTTCAAAACAAGGTACGCCCTGCACTGAATTGCCCTCCTTCCTTACCCGCCTCCGTTCGTATCTTGAGCCGGTATTTCCGCATGCGGTCCTTCACCTCTTATTGCATCCTGATCGCCGCGCTTATCAGTAGCGTGTCCGCATGCCGTGTTATGCAACCGCGCGATCTGCTGATCTCGGACGAAAGCGAGTATTTGCCGTCCGAAGAGAGTGGAGTTCAGCTGGACGCGGCGCAGATCCCCAGCTACCAGGATGCTGAGCGGCAATTGGAAGAACTCAAGCTGACGGGCTCGACCACCAGACTGACGGCGGCGGAGTGCGCATGTCGGGCGGCGGCGCGATCGGCTGTGGCGGCGGTGCTTGAAAAAGAGGCTGCCAACGCGCGGCGCGAATTGAATCGGCATTGGCGGCGCGGCCCATCTGAATTGCTGCCGGGAATCTTACGCGACCGTGCGGTGCAAGAACGCAACGATGCTGCCCTGCAGGCCTTGGTCGCCTATTACCAATTGGCGGAAATTCATTTGCAGAATGCGGTGTTGGCGGAAGGCTATTCGGAGCTCGATCGAGTGAGCCAGACGGTTACGGGCTTGCAAGCCGCTGGTTTTCTCGGCGGCACGGACCGCACTGAGTTAGATCGCCGTCGCGCTGAGTTGAATCGGCAGAACGCGGATCTCGCGGTCAATGAAGCGAAGGCCACCGTTCAGGTCAAGACACTGATTGGGGACGAACCTTTCTCGTCCGGTGCCATTGAGACGTCGTGCACGCTCGAGCCTCGTCCGGCTGGCTATGCGCTGCCCGAGGCGATGGAGATTGCGCGGGCCAACGATTTCGAGCTCAAGTCGATCAATCGATTGCTACGGCACGGGACGGCTGATGATCTGGATGTGGCACGGCGTCTGCTCCAGGTCGCCAGTCCGCTGCTGGGGCAGGCACCAGCCGCGCTTGGGTTGCTTGCCAAGCTAGGAGCCGTCTTGCGTCACGGTGACAGCGATGAAGCGGAAATGCAGATCAGGAAACAGCAGTTGCGGAAACTGCGGGATGCGCGCCGTCGGCAACTCGATTTGGAAGTTGCCAACCTACTGGTGAATGTGCAGCGGCGATATGCGGATGTGGCGATCGCCAACGATATTCTCAGCAGCTGGGACGAGCGTGTTCGCTCGCTGGCGTCACAACGCGAGTTGCGGAAGAACGACTACCAGGACTTGGTCCAGGCGCGGGCCGACCGGCTGCAAGCCAAGTCGGCCGTCTTGCACGCTCTGATTCTGCTGGAAATCGAGCATGCGCGACTGCGCGGCAAGATGGGATTACTGGGGCAAGAGTGCGCGTATGGCGATGCGCTGGCCACGCCGATACCGACGCCATGTCTACCCGCTCCCGCGCCCTGCCGCGTGTTGGGGCCACAATTACGCAAATGACGATCGCGGCCGCGGGCGGTTTGCAACGGGAGTGTGCAATCTCACTGGCGTTCAAACAGTGCTTTGCGCAACTCTTCTTCAAACGTGTGGCTCTGACTCAGCACTTGACGAAACTCGGCCTTGGAGAGTGTATAGCAGAGTGTCTCTGTGCGCGTGGTGACGGTGGCATTGCGCGGCTGATCTTCCAGCAGCGCGACTTCGCCGAAGAAATCGCCCTCCCGCAACGTGGCGATTTTCCGTTCCGTGCCGTCCTGTGTTTGCGTTACATCGACATCTCCCTTACGCAGCAAGTAGAACTCGCTGCCTGTGTCTCCTTGTCGGATGATGGCGGTTCCGGGCGGGTAGAGCACCGCTTTCATCTGGTCGGCGACTTCGGAAAGCGAACGTGGGGTCAGATCGGCGAAGGGAGGGCACTGGCGAAGGAATTCGCAAATGACGGCCGATTCCTGGACCAGGACGTTGCTGTGAATGCGTCCGTCGACCATGTTCACGATCCGATCGGCGACATCGAGGATGCGATTGTCGTGCGTGACGATGATGATCGTGCAGCCTTCTTCATGTGCCATCTCTTTAAATACGGTGACAACTTCTCGGCCGGTTTTCTTGTCCAATGCGGCCGTCGGTTCGTCGGCCAGTATGATCTTCGGACGATGGACCAGACCGCGGGCCACCGCCACGCGCTGGCGCTGCCCACCGGAGAGTCCGCGGGGTTTGTAGTGGATCCGCTCGCCCAGATCGAGTCGAATGAGCAGTTGTTCAATGCGTTGTTTGGCGTCGGACGGCGGCATGCCGACTAGTTCAGCAGCCATGTTGACGTTCTGGAAGGCGGTCAACGAACTGAACAAGTTGTGTGCTTGGAAGATAAAGCCGATCTGTTTGCGCACTTCGGTGATGGCAGCACGCGAAATGCCGTTGAGTTCGTGGCCGAGTACTTGAATACTGCCTTCCTGCACTCGCCGGAGCGTTCCGATCAGCGTCAAGAGCGTCGTCTTTCCCGAACCGGATGGCCCGGTCATGATAATGATCTCGCCACGTTGGATATCGAGCGTATTGTGGAACAAGACCTGCTTGCGCGCTTCGCCTTCGCCGAAATAGTGGTTCAAGTCCTGCACGCGAATGACACTTTGTGTGTCCGTGACCTGCGCCAGGAGCGACGCCGAGGTGGCGCGCTGTGCCGTGTCTTTTGCCCCAAGATCAACTGGGGCGGTGCCCGCTGTGTCGGCACGATCGCCTTGGGTTCGGCCAGGTGTTTTTTCGTCCGGGTCATGTGCGTTCGTTGAATTCACAAGTAACCTCTCCCGTTGCCTTATGCGCGGCGACAAGGAACCATTGGACAAGGAACCATTGGACAAGGAACCATGATCGGACTCATTATCTTGGTGTGGTACCTGTTTAGCCGATTGCAGCGTTTGACTAAGTCAGGGACCCCTACGGGCTTGTCCCGTAGGTGAATGAGTTTTGCCAGCTAAGACGCCGATCCCAATAAGTCCCCCGTCTCGCCCACCGCCGAAGGCGGTGGGCGAGACGGGGAAGGCGTCGTTTCTAGCCCAATAAACTTCTTCACCCACCGCACAAGGCGGTGGGGGTCGGATCCGCAGCCAACCAAACTTCAATGCACGTTCACTTCATTTGGGTAAACTGTTACTGGCGACGCTACAACACGTTCTCAGAACAGACTCGCCGGGTCGACTGCCAGCAATTTGCGCACGGCAAGCAGGCCCGACAGAATGCACATGACCAGAGTGAATACAAGTATCAACCCGGACTCGAACATGGTAAGTGTCATGGTCAAACCGGTCAGGGACGAAATCATATGAAAGAGCAGCCAGCTGATTATCAGTCCAGGTACAAAACCGAACAGGGCAAGGTAAACGGACTGGCGAAC
Organism: Planctomycetota bacterium; assembly: GCA_024277285.1. The sequence goes on along the minus strand of JAJRVM010000001.1, from coordinate 12,561 downwards.
TACCAGCAGCCTGAAGTACGTTGGCGAATAGCCCATGGCCATCAGCGTCGCGAATTCGGGCATGTGGTCACTGATGTCATTGAAGAGGACCTGATAGCAGATCAGCACGCCGACGACGAAACCCATGATGACTCCCACCTTGAAGATCACGCCGATCGGCGTGTTCTTGTCCCAGAAGGCGATTTCGGTTTCGATGTACTGCTGGCGAGTCCGTATGTCAACGTCGGCGCCCAGCTGCCGAGTCAAGCACTGGCGGACGTGTTCGATGTCCGCGCCTTGTTCGCATTTGACGAGCCCCAGATCGGCTTTCGAGAGCGGTGCGGCGGGTAGCTCACGAAACGGGAAGTAGTCGGCAAAGTTCTCCTGGCTCATCAGCAGATTGCCATCATTGGCAAAGTCGGTACCGAGCGAGAAAGCGCCGATCAGCGACAGACTCTTGTCCAAGAGAAAGACTTGCAGCGGTTTGGAGGGTGTCGGCCGAGTCGGGTCGATTTCATAAATCGACTCTTTACTCTTCACATCGATAAGGGCCGTGTGAGGTCCGAGGAGCAGGGGGCGATAACGGCTGACGGTCTTGTCGAGATCTTCGGTCAATATGTCGGCGCGCATGTCGAAGGCGACGATGCGGATGGGTCGACTAGGGTGGTTCGGCCGGCGCAGCACGGCGAGGTAGTTTTCGAGGAACACGGGGTATGCAGAGGCAACGCCATTGCAGCCACGTGCGAGAATAAGTTGGTTTGTGGGAAATCGCCCACTGCTCGACAGCGAGTAGCGTGACTTGCAGTTGATGATAATATCCGCGTCAAAATGCTTAACCAATTCAACCGTACTATCGAACAACGCGTTTTGAAAACCTCGTTCCATGAACATGAGCACAACGGCAAACGTCACACCCGACAGGGCGATCAGCAGACGCCGATAGTCGTGCGTCATGTTTTTCCAGGCCAGCGGTGTTTTTCGAAAGCGGAGCATGAATGATCACGATCACTTGAGCGATTAGAATAGGTCCGCAGGGTCGGCCGCGCTCAACTTGCGCACGGTGGCCAGGCCTGAGACGCAGCACATGCCGATGGAAATGACAAAAACCAGGATGCGTATCGTCCAGGTCATATTCAGCGGAAGGCCTGCGGCATAGCCGACCAATCGATACAGGAGTTCGGCGCATACCAAGGACGCCGCGTAGCCGAGAACGGCCATGACAATCGCCTGCTGCATGACGACGCCGCTCAAGTAACGATCCTTGTATCCCATCGCCTTGAGCGTCGCGTATTCGTGGATGTGATTGGCGACATCGTTGGAAAGGACCATATAGACGACGACGGCACCGACCACGAATGCGACGCCAACGCCGATCATGAAAACTGCGCCGATCGGGGTTTCGATCAGCCAGCGTTTCTGTTCGTATTTCCGAACCTCATCACGGGTCAGTACGAGTACCGGCGTGGAGGCCGATTCCGCAGGGTCGGCCGAGGCGGTTTCGCGCGCCAGAATTTCGCGGAAACGTTTGCAAAACGCATCCGGGTCGACCCCCGGTTTCAGGTCAATGAGTCCGAGATTCACTTTATTGACTGCGTCGCCACGGTAGAAACGGTCGTAGCCTGCACTGCTCATGATGACGGAACCGTTGGCGGCCAGTCCAGTGCCGAGTTCAAAGGACCCCACGATCTGGAACGTCTTTTCTTCAACCTCGGTATCCGTGCCGATGTCCGCATCGCCAAAGGACTCGCCGTTGGCGGCCCCGTAGTCCGCTCCTTTTGTCTTGCGGTCGATCAGCATGTTGTTGGGATTTGTCAGCTTGGGAAGCTGCCGCGCGACTTCGGGGAGGTCGAACACGTTCGCCGTCGTATCGATTCCCATGGCCAAGATGCCGCGTAGTTCGCCGGCGTTTCCGGCTTTCAGGGTGAGTTCATTGCGTGGAACACGCCACTTGGCCAGCGTCGCGTGTAGCGGTTTCGCCGATTCGACTTCTGGCATTCCCGCCGCTTGATACAGGTAGGAACGTGGAAATTCGCGCGGATCACAGAAGTGGTAATAGTCGGGTGAACGCAGCATGACATCGAACACTAAATGGTCGTAAGTCAGTGTCGCGGTCGTCCCCACCATGTTGAGGAATCCCAGTTGCATGAAGATCAACACGATCGCCACGGCAACGCCGCTTGTCGATACGGTCGTCCGCCACTTGCTGTGCATCAGGTTGTGGAGCGCAATGGGCGTTTGCATCAGGGCGTGGATGGTGTGAGGGGACTGTTTTGCGGCTGTAGGTGGATGGTGACGTTGACTTGCAAATGGACAAAGCGTCGGGCAGCCTTGCTGGAGTCATCGTCGAGTTGGATTTTCACTTGAGCCGTGCGGAGGTCGCCACGTGCCAGTGGGTTGGGGTCACGCAGTTTCGGCGCGCCGATGAACCGACCCACTTCGACAACGGTGCCATGCAAGTCGTTATTCAACGCTGCATTCTTGATGGTTACCGCATAGCTCTTCGTCGGAATCAGTTTGCCGTCCTTATCCTCGACGTCAATCTTTTGCAGGTTGGCTTCGTGCACTTCGGCCAGGCAGATCATTTGGCTCAGGTCGCCCATAAGTAGGATTGGCGTGTTGGTGACCCGCTCGCCCTGCCGTGCGTAGATCTCCAGAATCTTGCCATCGCAGGGAGCGTTTACGCAGGTCTCGTCATAGACCATGCCGGCCAATGCGACGCCCAAGTGCAGCACCTCGGTAGGATCCGCCTGGTCGACTCCTTCCTTGCTTAATTGGGCGATCGTTGCGTCGAGCTCGGCGGCGCGCACGGCAAGCTGCTGTGAAACGCGCGCGACTTCCAGTTTATTTTTGTTCTGCAGAATCTCCGCGTCCAATTGATGAATCAACAGTTGCTGCTGTTCCAGTTCCGCGTCGGTGATGGCGTCACGCGTGGCAGGGTTGTTGCGCAGTTGCTGTAATTTCTGGAACTGTTGGAAGGCCAATTTCCTGCGATCTTGCATGATGCGTTCCAGCTCCGCCGGTGGCAGCTCTTTTTCTCGCGCTTCTGCCTGTTCGACGGCCAAAGCGGCGGCCTTGATGCGCTGCACGCTCAGGGCTCGCTCTGATTCCAGCTGCGCGACCGCTTTCTTTTCCTGCGCAATCGCCAGCTGATGCTCGGCCTCGCGAACCCGCCTGCTCGCCAATATCGCCAGCTCGTCGCCCGCCTTGACGTCCTGCCCGACCTGTACCTTGAGCTCGACGATGCGTTCGCCCGGCAACGCGCTCACTGCAATCGTCTCGCTAGCCGGTTGCAATCGCCCTTGGGCCTCAATGTTCGTTTGCAACTCTGGCTGCAGGTCCATGGTCGACTCTGCTGCGGGAGCGTTAGGATCAAAGGGGTATTGGTACCAGTAACTAGCCCCATGGCCGATGGCAGCCATCAGAATGGCAAACAGCAAGAGTCCGAAAAAACGACCTGTGGTCATGACAACGGTGTCCCATCCCTGTTGGTAGATCTTGGCGATGTCGAATTAAGCACACGAAACGCCGCTTGAGTTGCTAAGACTTGAGTTGCCAAAAAAGTTGGTTGGCCCTTTGGACCCCGTTTTCCGCACGTCGGCACCGCTTCGTCTGTTCCAAGTTCGCGTGCGTTTCGCGCTCCAATGCCTGGAGACACTTGGCCAGAAGAGGCTCTACCAAACGCTGTTTCTGCCCAGAATATCTCTGCGGTTCGCTTTTTGATAGACGCTGTATCTTGCCTGTTTTGACTGGGTTGCCGGGCTTGTCGACGGCGATCGCGTCGGTTCAGCCTATCTAGCTGCCGTATTCAGGGTTCCTTTCAGTGCAACGCCCATACGATAACTCTTTCTTGCCCTCGAACGCAAGAAAAGAAATCCCCGATCTGCTCCACGGTCGATCGCCGTTGCACTTGAATGGACGTGCAGAACTAGCGGTGAGCCGGTGAATGGAGCCACGCCAGTCGATCCTCGGGGCAATTTTCAGTTCAGTGTGCATTCCTTGCGTTGTTGCGCTCGACGGCTCACAATGTGGCATGTCTTGAAGCCGTGACGATGGAAGCCGCTTCGGCTTGTGTATCAACAGCAGCAATCACAACCACCTGCCGGTTCACTCCAAGACGATTGCAGGGCCATTCGTGATGGGCCATTTCGCGATGGGCTCATTCACGGCGGGCACCAACGGTGGGGCTGTGGCGGCGTAATCTGCGTAACAGGAGTCGAGGGGGAAAGTAAATGGATTCGCGCAATTGGCGAGTGTTTGGCGTGTGGATTGCCGTGGCGATGAGCTTGACGATGGTGCCGCAGGCAGTTTGCCGAGCTGGGCTACCGACTGCGGAGTGGTTGCCGGCTGACTTGAAATTGCATTTTTCGATTGCCAACTATCCGGTCTCTAAGCCGCTGTTTGACAAGACTGGGCTGGGACAGTTGTTGCGTGATGACGCCGTGCGTCCGTTCTTGCAGGGCGTTCCCGACCAATTACGGTCACGGGCCCAAGGCAGTTGGCTGGGGCTGATGTGGGTTGATCTGGGAGTTGACTGGGATCGTTTCGCGTCGGTCCCCAGTGGCGAGGTGGCTTGGGCCGTTTTCGACGTCAAGGGCACTCCCGCAGCTGCGCTTATTGCGGATGTTACGGGCAAGGAAAGCGAGGTCGAGCGATTCTGTGGCGAGATAGCGGCCGCCATGGCGAAGCAGAATATTACGCCGAAGCAACAGGAGATCGAGGGAGCCACGTTAACGTACTTTGAACTGCCGAAGCGAGGGAAAGTCAAACCGACCACGTTAGCCTATTTTGTACACGACGGTTTTTTTGTGGCGACGCGAGATATCGGACTGGCGCGGCGCATGGTGCCACGTGTGGGTGTGCGGCAGCACGATAACTTGAGTGGATTGGCTTCATACCAGCATGTGCTGAGTGAGTGCCGCAAAGCGGCGAAGGACGCACCGCATGCAACTCTCTATTTGGTTCCCTTTGACTGTATCGAGTTGATGGACCGAGTGGCGACGGTGCGGAACATTGAAATCGAGCGGTCGCCTGAGATCTACCGGACGCAGGGGTTCGACGCGTTTTCGGCCGTTGGTGCGACGATCCAGTTCGCCGGTCCTGGAGGAGATTTCTCGTTCTTTGCTTCGCTGTACGCTCCGAAGCCATGGTCGCAGTCCATGCAGATGGTCGATTTGCGCAATGGTCCCGTTGCGTTGGAAAGTTGGGTTAGTCAAGAAGTTGCGGCCTGTTCGCGATTGAACCTGAACGCCAAGTCGATCTATGCGAACCTAGGGCCCTTCTTTGACGAAGTCGTTGCCGACGGAGCGGCCGGGACGTGGGATGACATTCTTGTGGCGTTGCGCGACGACAAAGATGGGCCGCTCCTGGATCTAGAACGGGAAGTCTTGGCGTACTTGAGTGGTCCGGCAGTCGTGATCGAATCGGAAAGGCTGCCCGTCACGCCCGATTCGCCGCAAGTACTGCTGGCCATCAAATCATCCAATGAACCGGCACTGCGCGCGGGCATTGCGAAGGCGATGCAGGATGATCCGCTGATACGAAAAAGAAAAATCGGCGATGTGACCTGCCACTATTCCGTCTCGCCGGACAATGACGAGCAAGTGCTATGGATCATCGGCGTGGCGCGAGGCCATTTATTTATGGCGAACGACTTTGACATTTTGACACCGATTGTGCAACAGAAGACGGGACAACCGTTGGCAGTCAATGCCGCGTTTCTGCGTGCCAAGGCCGACTGGAAAAAGGACCTGGCAGACGACGCCAGTACCTTTGCCTTCTATCGGCTGGATCGTTGGGTGGAAGTGCGGTACGAACTGCTGCGCACCGGTAAACGCGTGGCGCCCCATAAGACGTTTGGCGGGATGATCAACGGGTTCTTTGGCGGCGAGCCAAGCGAGGACGAAGAGCCGCAACTCGATGGCACGAAATTGCCACCGTTCGATCAGATTCGCAAGTACTTTGGCGTCTTCGACGCAGCCATTGTGACCGTGAAAGATGGCTGGCTTCTGCGGGGACACATGCGCCGCTGATGTAGCCGAGTCCGGGGGATCTGCCTGGATGTAGCTGCAGCGGCCAGGGTTCATCGCGTTTGAGGGGCTAATGGCAGGTTTGCTGAGCCCTTGGCGGGCTCAGCTACGGCGGGCTCAGTTGCGATAACGCGGCGTCCATGGCGGTGGCGCGGTCTGCCCAAGCGTAGCGCCGAGCCGCCGCCGCAGTGATTCGCCGCAACGGCGGCGTTTGCAATGGGGCAGAACGTCGCGTCAACTCGATCAGTCTCCGTGCCAGATCTTCGCTCGACCCGTCGTGAAAAAACGCCCGGGCGTGTGGGTGTCGATTGGTATCGAGCAACTCCGGGTAGGAGAGTCGTTTGGGCAGGAGCGGGTAGAGTCCCATCGTGATGGCCTCCATTACGGCCAGGCCGAAGAACTCGTGTATGGCGGTTGATACGAAGACGTCTGCCTGACTGATCTGGCGAAGGAATTTGGCACGCGACGGTAAGGGGCCCCAATGATCGGTCTGGCTGGCGAAATCGCGCTGCGCCGTTGCGAACTCCGCAGGCACTTCGCGAAACGCCTGGCCGCAAACAGTTAGCCGAAAGTCGATGCCCTGTTGTTGAAGGTGACGCAGCGCGTTGAAAAACGTCTGCGGGTCCTTGTCGTGTTCCCACCGGGCCGCCCAGGCAATGTGTAATGGGCCGTTTCGCGCGCCACGCCGATGTTCGCTCGCATCAATCCCCGGCGATTGGACCGATGCGCGTTGCTCGATGATGGCCAATTCCGCGCTGGGCTGGTAGTCGGGCATCTTGGCCAACCAGGACCTGGCGGCGTCGAGGAACGAGCGGAGGTGATAGTGCGAATTGAACCAAACCTGGTCTGCTGCCAGCGCGGTTGTGAAATTGGTCAGAGCGAAGTGCAGGTCGCGCTCATGATCGAAACGCACGGGATAGGTCAGTTGATTCTCGTGGAAATAGGTCACGCAGGGCAGCGCGGCGATGGGGGTGCCGACAAGGCCTTTGAATTGTGCCAAGTCGAGCATGTCACTGCAAAAGACGAGATCCCAACGTGCGCCGGCGTCCCAGCGGTGCCGCACTTGCTCGGCGAACCAGATCCCAGCATGTCGCATCCGCCATTTCCAATGATGTGCCGGCAGCGTCACGAGCTGCCATTGATGCGTGCTCCGTGCCATCCACTGATCGAGGAACGCCTGATGGCTACCGCCGTAATAAGGTTCAAGTGCCAGGATTCGCATCGGTGGTTGCCGTGACGTGGGGTTTTTGTAACCGTTTAGCCGAATGAAGTAATGTCGCTTTCAAGAGACTCCCATGGGCTTGTCCCATGGGTGAAAACGCCTGGTGAGCTACCCGCGTAGTGTGGAACGCCGCTCCGCGGCGTTCGCATCGCCAGAAACCGCCCAATTGGATTGCCGCCCAACGCTGCGAAACGGTTACCCACGGCACGGAGTGCCGTGCCACACTTCTTGGGAAAGATTCCCAAGCTACAGTACTCAGACCACAATTCTCTATTCGGCGATGCTGAACCGGTAGACCGTCGTTTGGTGATAGGGCTGATCGGGACGCACCAGCGTTGAAGGGAAGTTCGGTTGGTTGGGCGAATCGGGGAAGTGCTGAGTTTCGAGGCAAAACCCGTGGTAGGGGCCGTAAGCGACGCCATCCGTACCCAGTGTCCCGTCAAGCCCTTTTGCGGTATAGAACTGCACGCCGGGTGCCGTCGTATGGACCTCCATCACGCGGCCACTTTTCTTGTCCTCGACGCGTGCCGCCAGCACGAAGTCTTGACCGGGCTTTTTTTGGATCACGTAGCAGTCATCATAATTTTCGCCGGGCAGCTGTTTGATTCGCGCGCCGATGGTGTGCGGTGTTTGGAAATCCAAGGGTGTCCCGGCCACCGGCAACAATTTGCCCGAGGGGAATCGCTGCGGGCTGGCCTCCAGGTACTGTGCGGCATTGATCATCATGACCTGGTCCAGGACGTTTCCATGCTTGATGCCGCTGAGGTTCCAATAGGTGTGATTGGTCAGGTTGACGTGCGTTGGTTTGTCGGTGCTGGCCCGGTATTCCAGGGTCAATTGGTTGTCGGCGCTGAGCGTGTAACGCAATGTAACGTTCAAATTGCCAGGATAGCCTTCGTGGCCATCCGGGCTAGCGTGCTTGAATTCAACGCCAGCCGTACCACCAGCCGTATCGTCGGTCTGGATGACGGATGCCGACCAGAGGATGCGTTGGAATCCCTGTCGACCGCCATGAATGTGGTGCTGGCCCGCGTTGGGCGTCAACGGGTATTCCTTGCCAGCGATGGTAAACCGAGCGTTGGCGATGCGATTGGCATAGCGACCGACAATCGAGCCGAACAGCGGGTGTCCCTTCAGATAGCGTTGGGGATCGTTGAAATGCAGTGTGATGTTATCCAATTGGCCATCTCGGTCCGGCACCACGACGCGGGTGATCGTCGCACCATAATTGATCACCGACACCTGCATCCCGTTACTATTGGTCATCGTATATTGATCGACCTTCGTGCCGTCCTCTAACGTAGCGACCGGTTTCACTTGCACTTCGACCGGCGTTCGGATCAGATAGATTCGGTCGATGAAAACCGCTTGCACGTCGTTGGGGCGTTCTGGGGGGGCGACCCAGATATACATATTACGGTCGAGTTGATGCGTGCCAAGATCGAACGCATGGTATTCGGGACCGGTCGCATCTTTGACGGCGATACGTCTTTGTGCCACGGCTTTTCGATTCTTGGTATCGTAGATGCCCATGGTCATGGCCAGGCCGGATTTGGCCGTAGCCTCTGCGCGTGCGACGACAACACACCGCCAGCGTTGAGGGGCTTTGAATACGTTGCGCAGCGGCTGGCTGACAGCCCATTCACGGTGTGATCCCGGCATGCGCACGGCCATCTCGTCTGAAGCAGCGGGATCCTTCACCAGTTCGGTCCATTGGCCAACGCGTCCCAAACGCAGTTGGTTGTCTTGGAAGTCGAGCCAGTCTGCTTCGGGCAAGTTGCGGCAGTCGGGTGGGGGCGGCCCGACCGGGCGCAACCGAGCTCGCAGGATCGGCTCGTATTCTGCGAACGCATGGCGTTCACGATAGTTTCCCACTTTGAAGTGGTGGGCTCGTTGAATGAATTGTTTGCATGCAGCGGCCGGATCCTTGGGGCCGCAGAAATCCTTCTTCTGAATCCTTGCGGTTCGTCGCAACGCATAGTACCGTTGCAGCCAGACATGGTCCAACGGCAATCGCTCGCGTTGAACGCGTTGCGCCAGCACGGGGTCGTCGGCCACGGCGGCTTGCGCTTTGTCAAACGCTCGCGTGGCGGCGTTCAAGTCATCGAGTGTCAGGTAATCGCTCGTGTCGTTCATAAAGCAGCGCAAGTAGACTTTCGATCGTTCTCCGGCATCATGGATGATCTTCAGATATTGCTGAAGGTAAGGCGCGGCAGGGCCATAATAACCGTGTAAGAACTCGGCAATCAGTTTGTCTGCGTCCCGATCAGGGTCCCACATCAAGTGGGCCAGCAGCCAAGCGCGAAGACGCAGGAAATCGCCGATCACGCTTTGCGAGTCGCCCTGTTCGAACAGGCCAATTACCTTGTTTTCCGTGAAGAACCGGATGTTGGGCGCCAGCACGCGCAGGTTGGGATGTGGCACGATGTAGCTTGAGAAGTTCGTGACATAGTCCCACACGAACAGCTGAGGGGCGATCTTGGACCAGCCTTCGATGTCTTCGCGAAACGCCTTATTCTGTTCGCCCGTCGCAAGCGGTTGGATGAAGGAGCATTCGATTGAACAGAGCCGCACGACGACGTTCTTACGCGGCTTTACATGAAGAGGGGGCTTGCGTGTGTATTGATATGCCAAGGTCTCAACCAGGACGTCGGGGAACTCCTTTTCGATTTCTTTGGCGACTGCGTTCACGAAGCGAATCAGCGGTCCGGATGGCGATCCCTCTTCCGCCTCCACGGTGCGGCATGACTCGCACTGACATTGACCATGCCAATCGTTCTGGCTGATCGAGATGAAACCGGCATCGGGTTGGGAGCGGAGTTGCTGTAACGCGACTTTGACCATCTCTTTGCGCATTTCGGAGTTGGTCAGGCAGAGCTGTGCCCGCTCGGCCGTGCGTTTCCCCTTGAGTTCGCTGTACCATTCGGGATGGTCCGCGAAATACTTGGCAGGTGGCAGGAAGGGATAAAACGTGTGAACGAACCCGACGAACTGATAATGACCGCCGTATTCCGGTGTGACGCGATGGTGATGTCCGTTCAGCTTGAAACGTGCTGCCGTGACGCTGTCAAAAGTGTCCTGGTAAAAGGCTTCACGATATCGGAGACGCGGTGCGTGTTGAATATCGAGCGTTGTGCTCACGCGGAGCGTGGCGCGTTTGGGGATGTGGCTTTCGGTTGACGTCCACCATCGGCAGCCAACAATATCTTCCAGAAACGTGTAGACAGCGTAAAGCGTGCCGCGCGGTGGGCGACCTGCCAGGATCAGTGAGTTGCCGATCGTCTTAACGACAATACCATCGTGCTTCAACTGGCTCAGATCGATTTTCGGCAAACGTTTTCGGCACCGATCGGACACCCCCAGGATGATCTGCGGTGCAGCAGCGGGTGTTTCCGTTTCGGACGTGATTCTGAACGTCGCTCCGGTTACCTGACGCAAGAACTGCTGCAGCTCTTTTGCGGCGGTCTGAATCGGAGCGGCCGGATCGGTTGGAAGTACGATCACATACTGTGTCGTGCCCCCTTCGGCTAACGCAAGCGACTCGGCCGCCAACGCTGAGCTGCAATGGGCCAGCAAGACGGTCACGCACAGCAGTTGGCTCAAAACGAGTTGCTTCGACGGAAACGGCAAACGTGGCCGATCGTGCCTCGAACACCGCAGCGTACGAGTTCCGTAGGAACGTGGTTTTTGCAAGACTTTCATAGCGGATTCTCCGGGTGGGCGGGGTGGCAAGTGGGCCGTGTTGGGGCACGCGGGTCGATGTGGTTACTCTGTTGTGCCCGATTTGCGGGACGTTTTCAAGTGACGGTGCACGGCCCTTGGCCGTGAACGGCTACGACTGGCCAATACCGCGTCTGCCCGGGAAGACGCTGTACGCGGTACCAAAGACGATTCTCGGGAAGAATAGGGCATGGTGTATGCTCGGCAAAGGGTTTTGCCAAACAAGTTGCCGGACGATTCTGAGGTGACTAGAATAGCCGCAGGCGCTCGTGTCCCTTATTTCTTGCGACGGCGAACTGATACCGCCGGCGATGCGCGCTGCTGGTGACTTTTCGCGTTGCTGCGCATGGTGCGATAGGTGTCAGAAGATGCTGCGGTGCCGGGACCGCTTCTGAGGTGTATTTCGGGTACGTCGCACGCGCCACTACATTGAATCAGGTCCCGTTGGGCAAGTGGGACCGCATGGTTTGCGGGCATGGCCCGTGTCAGGAGCAGAGATGGCACCCCTTGATGATGGCGCGGTTGATCGAGACGTGGACGTTCAAGAAGTCGATCCCGAGCAAGCCGGTTCACGCTTGGCGACTGAGCAGGTGACGCAGTTTATCGCGGACGTGCGGCAACGCGTCGCGGAAGTAGTCGTGGGGCAGGATACGGTTGTCGAACGGTTGTTGATCGCTCTGTTCACGGGCGGCCACATCCTGTTGCAAGGTGTGCCGGGGATTGCCAAGACGCTGCTTGCCTCGTCTCTTTCGCGCGCCATTGATCTGCAGTTCAGCCGCGTCCAGTTTACGATCGACTTGTTGCCGTCGGATGTCTTGGGATCGGAGATTTTGGACCAGCGAACCAATTCATTTCATACGCACAAGGGCCCGGTATTTACCAATTTGCTATTGGCTGACGAAATCAACCGAGCGGCGCCCAAAGTGCAAGGCGCGTTACTCGAAGCGATGCAAGAACGCAAAGTGACGATCGGCAACGAAACGTACGATTTGCCTGCCCCGTTTCTGGTGATTGCGACTCAGAATCCGGTCGAGCAAGCGGGTACTTTCGAATTGCCAGAAGCTCAGCTGGATCGCTTCATGCTGTGCCACCGGCTGAAATACCCGACTCCCGAGGAAGAACTGGACATCTTGAAACGCAATCTGACGTTGGGGATTCACCGCAAGGACGCGGGAGCGGTGGCATTGACCGAATTTGACTTGATCAAGCACAAGCCGGTTGGTTCCGCAGCCGAGTTGATTGCGGCGATGCAGGTGGTTCACGAGGTCCATGTGAGTGAAACGTTTATGGACCACGTGGTCGAGTTGGTTAATCGCACTCGAATCCACCCGGCCATTGAGTTGGGCTGTAGTCCCCGTGCGGGGATTGCATTGATTAAAGCGGGGCGGGCACGCGCGATTATTCATGGCCGTGATTATGTGGTTCCGGACGATCTGTTCGCACTTGCCGAGGATGTTGTTCTGCATCGCCTGCGCTTGAACTACGAGGCGTTGGCCGATGGGTTGACGGGCGAAACCGTCTTGCAGGAACTGCTGGTGGCCATGGGGGCCACGCCGGCGACGACGTAGCGTGGGAGCGTGGGAGAGTGGGAGCGTGGGAGAGTGGGAGAGTGGG
>JAJRVM010000041.1 GCA_024277285.1 Planctomycetota bacterium | reverse complement strand
GTCCCGCGCCGCGTTTCACGCCTGGCAACAAAAAAACGCCCACTTCGGGCGTCTTCCCCCTCGCTTGGACTCACTCGTAGGCGAAAAACCCGCGCGTTACTTTTCCCTAATATATAGAGTCACTCGCGATTCTCGCTCTTCCCCACCCCCCCCGCCTGCCGGTCACCCTGCGAGCCCTCAAATGGCACACAGTCAGGTTTATCACCTATTCTTGTTCTTGGAACCGCGAAGGTCGCCGCCTTCGACCAAAGCAATCGGAATAGCCGCTACCCGATCTGCCCGCACCGCGTCACCCCCTCCCCCCGTAACGGTTCTGCTGCGCGCTTACGACAGTCCATCCGAAGGCCAGTTCCTCCCCCACGGTTGGAAAACGCGGTTGATGTCTGGCTCACATCGTGTCAATGCGGCTCCGAGCCATCTACCTGCAAATCGAATATAGTGATAATTTGGCAGTGTCTTCCAATACACCGGGCGCCAAGTTTTTCTTTGGCCACACTTCAGATGTCGCAAGCCATATTTTCGGCTCATTCCCAGGTAATTGAGACAGTTGACGGCGACTCTGTTCCTCAACTCCTCCGAGCCGCATGAATAGGTAACAAAAGAGACATCATCAGACACATCGCGAAAAACGGCGCGCTGGAAACTTTCCCAGCGAGTGCAAAACAATACCTCCCATTGTCGGCTGCCATCGGGCGTCAGGGCAAGGTAGTAGTTGTGGCATTTGTTAGCGGTAGGCTCGCTAAGATACCTCTGAATACACGCCGACACCGGAAGGATCTCATCGCGTCCGTCAATTTCGCGAAAAGTTGATAGCCAACCAATTTGCCCGAGTCTGACAATACAGCGAGCCACAACATCCTTGGTCCAGCCAGCCATGCAAGTCCGATCATCTGCCCATTGAATCCGGAGGTTATGTCCTGGTTGAATTACCGTCGCCAAGTTCGGAGCCGCGTACGCAGCCAGATCCAGTAGCCAGCGATTGAGCCCCATTCCTGTTAATGACTCGTTACCCTCGTTTGTATCAATCATAGTCGTACACTGTTTCTGCACAGATACAGCCATCATCCAACACTGGATCGCCGTTATTCTCACTGCAACAACTTCCGCAAATGACGCTGCAACCGAGCCGTTCTATCCGCCGACCACGACCGGAACAGAGACAACTCCAATGCACGGCGCTCGCCCAAAAATGCGGACTGTCGACAACTGTGGGGTTATCCGGCTTAAAGCCTGCGCGATTGCACTCCCGACAAGCGATCTTTTTGTCTTCGTATAACTCTTCTGGACACACAGGCCAATTAGGATACTCCGTTGCACACGATCTCTCCTTTTCTTCATCGTCACCAATGTCGATTGGAATTCGTATTTCGGCATCCAAACCAGTCTCCGTTGGCGTCAGCCAGACCCACAAGAACACTATCGGTGCGCTTACTCGCGGTGGACCAGGAAGGACCGGAGGGAATGGAAGCACATGCCCTGGGCGCGGCAGTGCATTGTACGGTTTCCTCGGTGGCTGCAGAGTGGGCACAAAAGGCCTTCCTGGCAACTCCCATGCTCCAAAACCTGGGGGAATCATCCCCGTCGGATCCACATTGATAACTGGTCGCGAACCAACGTATACGTAGAGACCCCAGCCACGCGTTTCATACCCGATCGGATCCCTACTCGCGAACCGCCCCAACCCCGCTTCGTAAACTCGGTGCCGGTACTGATAAATCCCGGTCTCTTTATCCAACCTTCTACCTGTATAAGTATACTCGTTATCGTAGGTTGAGCTAGAGCGAATATTGGACCAGGTTGCGTCGTAGGTGGTGATGACGCCGTAGGGGCTGTAGACGTACCGCTCGATGGTGTCGACCAATGTGGTGACGTTGAAGTTGGCGTCGCCCAGGTAGTAAAAACTCGCGTCACGCGCAAGTGACGTCGCTGTCAGTGTTTTCGCGTGCGCAAGATGGCGGCGTCGATGTAACGCTGCGACCAGACGAATTGATATTTTGGCTGGAGCGATTCAGGGCCCGTGTTTTCCACCGTGCTGTTGCGCTCTTCGAGCACCTGCCAGAGGGCGTTGTAGAAAAAGTGCACGTAGGCGTCGATCCCGTTGGGACTTGCCGGACTCTCGGAATCGACGTGCTTCTTCGTTCGACGCGCGAGCCCGTCGTATTCGTACTTGGCCACGACCGTCGCGCCGTCCTTGACTTCAACCAGGTGGTTCCAGGCATCCCACTTGCAGGTGAGCCCGCTGGCCGGGTTGGATGGCTTGGGCAGCGTCGTCATTAGCCCGCCTCCGTCGCGGCGGCTCAGTGGCGTTGTACAGCTACTCGCGAACTCCCTTGCTTTGGACGATGGTTATGTAACGATCGGCAAGCACGTCGCGCAACACTTCGACGCGTCCATCCGACCAACGTACTTCCAGTTGATCGATCGTTGCTTGCTTGCCCAAACCGAAGTGCATGCGCGGGTCATTGTAGGAAAGGTAGCTGGTCGCCCACTGGTTGACCTTGACCTGCGACCTGTCACCGGCCTTGACCGTCACTTTGGCACCAATGGCAGTCGCAGGGCCGTTTTTTCCGATCAACGTCAGTCCGATCCAATGGTTGCGGTTACCGCCGTCGTTCCGCAACAATGTCGGCGTGCCACGCAAATCAATATGTGAGACAATGATATCGAGATCACCGTCATTGTCGAAGTCCCAAACGGCCGCGCCACGGCCGGATCGTTTCTCCCGAAAATAGGAACCGCGCTGCGGGCCGACATTTTGAAAGCGGCCCTTACCATCGTTCTCCAGCAACAACTGGTCCTGGTCGACCAGTAGATCTGCCGTCCCGTCGGCCGCAAAAATATCAACATCCCCATCGTTGTCGTAGTCGAAAAACGCCGCTGCCCAAACACCCTTGCCTGCCATCGCGTGTTTGACACCACTGACGGCGGTGATATCTTCGAACAATCCATTCCCCGCGTTGCGGTACAACGCACCGTAACGGAGATCGACCACAAGAAGGTCGATGCGACCATCGCCATCGACATCGCCAATCGATCCGTGCATGGAACCGGTCGGATGGCCCTCGTCGTTCACTACAATCCCCGCCGTCTGGGCAACTTCCTCGTACGTCCCGCCACCTCGGTTACGAAACAAAAAGTTCTTCTGGTGGTCGTTGCCTTGAAACAAATCCAAATCGGCGTCGTCGTCATAGTCGAACACGGTCAATCCCATGCACTTTGACTGCGGAAAGTACATTCCTTTTTCTTTGGTCACCTCAGAAAATGTACCATCGTCGTTTTGCCGGAACAGCAGCGACGCCTGGCCCTGGTATTCGTTGGGATGGGGCATCAAGTGCGGCGTAGTCTTGGAAAGATAGTATGGGTCAAACGCCAGGAAATTGCCCATCATAACGTCCAAGTCACCATCGTGGTCACAATCCCAAAATGCCGCGCCGACACTCCACTTCGTGAAGCCATTAAGTCGCTTGGGACCGACCAGCCCCACCTGAGGTGCAACATCCGTGAACGTGCCGTTCCCATTGTTGCGGTACAGCCGGTTGGGTCCATAGTTCAGCAGGTACAGATCAATATCACCGTCGCCATCATAGTCCATCGAGGCAGCTGCCATACTCCAATGGCGATCATCCAAGCCGGCCAGTTCTGTTGCTTCGGTAAACGTGCCGTCGCCGTTGTTGCGATAAAGCTGGTTAGGAGTGTCTCGAAACACGCGTCCCTTGGGATCGCTGATGCCGTCCAGGTAAGTGCCGTTCAGCATATACAAGTCCAGATCACCGTCACCGTCATAGTCGAACACGGTAACACCCGACCCGCTGCTCTCCAGGATATTGTCGTACGTAAAATCACCAAACGTATAGCGAAAATCGATTCCCGCTTGCCGCGTAACGTCCGTAAAGGTCGGCTTGGCGTCTTGTCCCAAGACCATACCGCCAACCGACACGACCAATAGAAAAACAATGCGACTCACTTTGAATGGTCTCCTCGCACTCGCGGCTCGTTGTCCCAGGGAAGCAACTCGGGCGTGGCATCATGATGCTCTCTGACAAAACTCCGAAACCTCTCGGGACCGATATGCCGAGTGTTGTAGCGCCGCCGATAATCGTGATGCGGCTGATCGTTCGGGTACGACTCGGTCGGTGGATAGGGATACGCGGACATGCCATGAAACGGTAGTGGCTCAACCGTCTCGCCACTCAATGTATTGCGGTCCGAATCCTTCTCCCATCCATCGCTGTAGAACAGGAAGCTTCGCTGCCATCCAGGCAACAACCCGGGCAGATTCCCGGCGTCGAACCGGATCGTCACCTCATCCCCCCCCGTGAAGATCACGAATCGATCGTCCGCAGTTCCCAACAACTCCTCGACGTCACCATAGCGTGTTGCCAGGCCGGTCATGTCCATCCAGACCGGCAGATTCGTCTTGTGCCCATACCGATAAAGATGGGGCCCCTCGTCACCAGGACGATACAGCTCGTTGAATCCTCCAAAGTGCAGATCGGCCTTGACAGGCGTCAGTTTGGTAATACGATGCCGCGTTTCCACACTCCGATCAGCCAAAAATGCCTGGTCCCAATAGATCTGCGACTCGCTGCGAATGCGCACTCGGGCGTCGTCGCTATCAATATACTTGGCAACGTCTATCACAACCCACTTGTCTTTACCGCAGGGCAAGCCAAATGGTTCATTCACGACCTGCCACCCGCGTTGCGGATCCCAATACTCCAGCGTCGTTGGGCTTGCACGACGCGTCGGATCCTGGGATACGGCAACGTTGATGCTTGTGTCGGTCCAGAAGATCCACCCGCCCAACACCAACGTGGGCCGCTTCATCGTGGAAATATCCCCAAAACTCAGCGTCAGGCAGTGCGGCGCGACGATCCCCTGGTAACGCGTCGCATGCAACGATTCGGGGTAACTGTGATCGAATTCCAAGAGGCTCGTGGTGACATCCCGGCCAGCCGTGTCTTCGGCACGGCGTGGAGCAATGCGACTGCGCGTCAGAATCAGCTCCGGATCGCCATAGGGAGGTGGCAAGAATCGTTGGTCAGTAAACACCTCGCACTCCTGCCGGTGGTCAACGACCCAAAGCGCCACCTGATCCAAATAGACGGTTTCCCACAACTCTGACGTGTATTGAAAAACGAACTCGCCCTCCTTGCCGGTTATTTTCTCCCTTGGAATCGTCACCAGTTCACGCGGGTTGTCCGGCGCCACCACACCCTCGGCCACTTGCAGCCCCAACGGCGCACCGGCGAGCGTGTCGGTGACGAAGACGAATCGCGTCCCATCCCAGCAGTACAGATAGGGGCACGACCCCTTGAGCACCTGCACCTCGCGAACGGTTTGGTTGGTAACAGGACGAAAACGATTCTGCGGCACGCCGTTGCTCCACACAACACGCAACACATCCGCTTGCGGTCGTGTGCCCAAGCCAAAGTGCGTCACCGGTCGGCGCACGTACTGCATCTCATAGAACAACCCTGCCTTGATCTCTAGTTTGCTGCCCAGCCCACGAAGGCTGTTCTTCGAACCGGCAATCCTGAGCCCTTTGAGCCGCACACGCAACCAATGGTTCGCATTGCCACCGTCGTTACGCCACACCTGCAGACGACTTTGTCGATCCAACGCAACCAAGTCCAGGTCACCGTCACGGTCGTAGTCAACCGCAGCCAACGTCACGCAGTCGGTGGCAGGTTCGAGTAGGGCTAGTTTGGCCCACGTCCCATCGCCCCGGTTGCGTAATACAAGCAACGCAGCGTGGCCATCGTGTCGTCCGGCCACGGCCAGATCAACCCAACCATCGTTGTCGATGTCAACGTCGACCGCGGCAATGACCGAGATACCATGAACCGGCAACGCAACAGCCGGACCATACACACCGTGTCGGTTCCGTTGAACGACAAGCTCTCCCGCCGCCGACACCACCACCAGGTCTTCGAAACCGTCGTTGTCCACGTCGCGCGCCAACACGCTCCGCACCGCGTCTCCCGACAACCCACACGCCAGCTGCGAAAAGAGGCCGTGGCGACGATTGTCCCAGAGCTGTAACTGACCACAACGTCCAATGACGATCAGATCCGTGTCCAAGTCATCGTCGTGATCCGTCGCAAGGACTTGCCTGACACCGCCACCAACAGCCGACAGTCGTGACCGCTGGCTGATATCCAAGAACGTTTGATTGGGACGGTTTTGCCACACCACGAACTTGTCCCGACCAGCCACACAAAGGTCCAAATCCCCTTCGTTATCCACGTCCACCAACTCAAGCGTCCTGCCTTGCAGCGACTCAACTTCCCACGTTGCGAGCCTGTCTTTCCAGTAACCGTCAGCATCTTGCTGCAACACCACGGTTCCATCCGAGCCAACCGCAACGATCTCGTACACGCCGTCGTCGTTCAGATCGACGAACCGAGCGTCCGCAGCGGGCGGCACCGCCACGGTTTCAAGCAAGTCGCGCCATGCACCGCCGTGGTCTTGCCACAGCTGCATCGAGCCAGCATCTGCGGAATTGAAGCTAAGCAACCACTCGTCGCGCCCATCACCATCAATATCCGCAAAATCAAGGCTCGCGTGTGACGCCCTGTCAGCCGCTTTTCCCCCCTTCGCCCCGCCCCGCGTCAGCCTCACCCCTTCAGGTATGGAAGCATCTGTGACAAGCACAAGCTGCACCGGAACCGCGTGCGGACGCTCGCGTGAAAGTGCCACATAGAACGTGTCACTGAAACGCAGAATCGGAAGGCCGGCGACCGGTGGTTGCAATTGCGACAAGTCTTGGCGAAACCGCATCGTGGGTCGTAGCACGTTTTCCAAGACCGCAAGCCAATAGTGGACTCGGTCGCCATTCGCTTCGGCGAGCGCTTTCCGGGCAGATTGCAATGCCGCTCGAGCTTTCACTACTTCCTGGGTAGCAGGTTGAATCAAGTCGAGCGTCTTGGAAACCGTTTTCCACGCCTCCTGCTTGGCCTGCTGCCGTGCGTACCGAATCACAACGACGACATTTTCGGGATAACTCCTGAAGAGCGCGTCGATCTGCCACGCAGCTTCCTGTTGAGCTTGTTCGTTGTCGCGCTGCGCACGAGCCGCTCGGTAGATGTAGTATCGAGCCATCGCATTGGAGGGAGCGATGTCGAGTACTTTCTTGGCAATACTGGTAACCGCTCCCCAACGCCCTGCCGCATACTGCGCCTCCGCCCCCAATAACAACACCTCGACGTTGGTGGGAGCAACACGCCGCGCCTGCTCCAATTGCGATGCCGCACCAGAGAGTTGCCCCAATCGCAACTGGGCAACTCCCAAGTTCGCATACCCCAGTGCCTCGTCACTTGCCAACTCGATGACGCGGCGAAACGCTCGCTCCGCTTCCGCCGGACGATGCTCCTCCAAATAGGCCACGCCCAGATTCTTGAATCGCTCGGCCTGCAATTGAGCCGTCTGTGCCAATGTTCGGCCAACGCAACAGAAACACAACGCGAGCAACAGAACGATCCGACTCGTTGATCCGAACGGGGCATGTGATGGAGTCGGTGCGATATCCGCGACAGCGAATGTCGTGCCAGTCGGCGATCCTCCACGGCCTGCAATGCCGTGGTACACGGTGCTTCTCTCACGGCACGCAATGCCGTGCCACGCTGTGCTTCTTTCACGGCACGGAGTGCCGTGCCACACTGTGATTCTCTCACGGCACGGAGTGCCGTGCCACACTGCGTCTCGAAGGCGGACTGTGGGCCGGAGTGTCGTACCACACGAGTGGTGCATAACGTATTCCTGAGTAACGTTCGTCTACATGCCTGCCAGCGGCGCGAAAAATGGGTAAGACGCAAGTGCGCACAGTGCAATAGAGCGGCCTTGCGTTCTCAATGGCCACGGCACGGAGTGTCGTGCCGTGCTGTTCTTCTTTCACGGCACGGAGTGTCGTGCCACACTGTTCTTCTTTCACGGCACGGAGTGCCGTGCCACACTGCGTCATCATACGGTTATCGTGAAGCGGGCTCTAGACGGCCGGTTGATCTTTGCGCGCGGGTCTCGTCTACTGGACTGGGAATGACGTTACCGATTCTCATTGACGAATGATGATGCAACAGCTAGTCCAGCAGCTTCGCGATCGAGTGGTGCAGTGGTACAGCGTACCGCGTGCGCAAGTGCACGTCGTGTTTGCACCCTACCGGATATGCCCGCTGGGCGCTCATATCGACCATCAACTGGGCAACGTGACGGCCATGGCACTGGACCACGGTGTGCTGCTGGCATTCGCGCCCATGAGCCAGCCCGAGGTAAGACTGCGCAGCCTGGACTTCGAGGGCGAAGCACAGGTCCAATTCGCTGACGTGCCCGGCCCGCAAAAGGACGATTGGGGCAACTATGTGCGCGGCGCGGTTCAAGCCATGCAACAGGAGTTCACGCTCCACTGCGGGTTCGTCGGAGCAACTGCGGGACGAGTTTCCGAAGGAGGACTCAGCTCGTCAGCGGCGGTGGGTGTCGCCTACCTGCTGGCGCTCCAATACGCGAACGAACTGCTCGTCTCGCCGGAAAAGAATATCGCGTTGGTCCAGCAAATTGAAAACCACTACCTGGGGCTCCGCATCGGGATCCTCGACCAATCCGCGATCCTCCTTTCGCAGCAGAACGCGCTGACACTGATCGATTGTCAGCACGTTACCCACCAGTTGATCGCACGGCCGACCAGTTTACCTGCCTTCGATATTCTGATCGCATTCTCAGGTCTGCGCAAATCGCTTGTTGGCACCGACTATAATCGACGGGTCGGCGAATGTCAGGAGGCAGCGCGACTGCTGCTCGAAGCGGCAGGCCGTGAATCAACGCCGGCCAAACTACGATTCGTGACCCCGGAAGAATACCAGCAGTTTGGTGATCACCTAACCGGCGCGCCCGCTCGCCGCGCGGCACACTTCTTCGCCGAGATGGAGCGTGTCCGACGGGGCACGGAAGCGTGGCGGCGCGGTGACTTGACCGAATTCGGCCAGCTCATCACGGAATCGGGAGCAAGCTCGATTCACAACTACCAGTGTGGCGCCCCACCTTTGATTGACTTGTACGACACCTTGCTCGCGGCAAGCGGGGTCTACGGCGCACGATTCAGCGGTGCCGGATTCCGTGGCTGTTGCCTGGCGCTGGTCGATCCTCGGCACACTGCCGCAACCGCCGAACAGGTGCAAAAGGCATACGCCCAACAGCATCCTGAACTGGCCGCAGACGCCTGGACAATGATTTGCCACGCCGGCGACGGCGCACGTATGCTGTGACATCTTCGTGGCTTCGGCATCCGAACCCGAGTAGAGACGACATCCCTTCTGATGAGAGCTTCCCCACAGTTGCCCTACGCCCGCCATCAGGAATCGACTCGGCGTGCGAGAACAACACGCGGTCACGACGGCCATTTCGTTCAATACCGACGAAACGTCGGCCGAACGCCAGCAAAGCCGGCATCGAACGCCAACAGGTCTTGAAGAGAGCCAACCTCGATAGGTATTTTCTCCCAACTGCTCTTCCACAACAGACTCGAGGCCTGGTAGGTCGTGCGCGCGAAAGCGGGATTGGGATAAAGCCCGCTCATCAGTTCCGTTGCGGTATGAGACTGCCTGAGCCGAGAGATCGACTTGAGCACTTCGACGTACGAGTTCGTTTGCACGACTTCGTCATGCGACTTGCCATCGATCACCAACAGCTTCTTCCCTTCCAGGAAATCGGCTTCGATTAAGAACGGGCGGCCGTCGACGTACCCTTTAATCGAACGGCGTTTCGACCACGGTGCACCTCGAGTAAAGTCCGTTACCCCTTCGATTTCCGTTTCCCCCAGCCGCAAACGGTACTGGCACTTGCCATCTACAACATGAGGATACGCCTCCGGATTGGGAGGCTGATAGGGCCAGGCTCGGGCGCGCACCTGCGCGCCGCCACGAAACACGCCCTCGAGGCCACCGTGGATGTGGGCGAGCAGATGGAGCACGAAAGCCAGGCAGTGCACCGACTCCTGGTACTGAATGTGGACCATCCGCTTTGCGTTCCGAGCGATGGCGGGGTCCTCACGGTCCTTGGAACGCCGCGTCACGATCGATTCAATTCGTACGTCGTCATGGCGACTCAAGAACTCGAGTATCCGCGCCGTAATCGGATCGAAGAGCTCCGGAAAGTCGTATAGAACAACGGCACCGGAACACTCGATCGCTTTGCCAATCGCGGCGCAGTCGCCCGGTGATTCGGGCACCGCCATCGGCTTTTCACAAAGCACCCAGATCGCTTCGGCGTGGCTACGGCGCAGCAAGATCTCGAAACCGATGGCCCGATGTTCCGGATGCAGCGCCAGATGAAACAACTCGGCGGGCTGCCCGTAGAATTGCCGCTCGTCTTCAAACAGCGTGACTCGGCGCGGATCCATGTCGTCCGGCACGGCACCGACATCGTAGACGCTTGTCAACAATTGCAGCCGCGCTGCCGCGTCAACAAACTTGCGTCCGATATACCCCCACGCGCCGGCGATGGCCAGCGCGGAAATGCCTTGCTGCATCAAACGCGAATCCTTCACTTTGCGTTGCAATCAGTGGTTCACGCCATCTGCTTTGCGGTCGAGCCTGCGGTATCAGTGCTTGACAATCTTAGGCTCGTGCACGCGTTTCTTCTTTAACGGCTTGATCTCGCGCACCCAGATATTGCGGAAGCGAACGGGATTGCCGTGATATTGCAACGCGATCGGGCCTTTTTCTCCGTGCGGATGGTAGGCAGGAGGGCGATGGAACGGGGTGTCACCTTCCAAGGCGAAGTGGTTTTGGATCAACACTCCGTTCTGCAGCACCGTGACGTATGCCGGACTGACCAGTTTTCCATCTTTGAAACGGGGCGCCGCCCAGATGATATCGTACGTCTGCCACTGGCCAGGCTTGCGACACACGTTGGCCAAAGGGGGACTCTGCTTGTAAATCGCGCCACATTGCCCATCGTAGTACGTCTCGTTCTCGTACGAATCCAGGACCTGGACTTCATACTTGCCCATCAGAAAGACACCGCTGTTGCTACGTCCCTGCCCAGACCCTTCCGCCGTTTCGTCCGAAGTCCATTCAATATGCACTTGGCAATCGCCAAATTGTTCCTTGCTGGTGATCTGTCCTGGCCCGGCAACGATAATGCCGTCCTTCACCGTCCACTTGTCGGCGCCATTCCACTTCGACATATCCTTGCCATCAAAAAGCACAATCGCATCCGCAGGCGGACCACCAGGCGGGCCGGGATCGACAACCTTCGGTTTGGCCCATTGAATGTCACTGAGATACTCTTCGGCGGCTAGCTTGCCACCTAAGGATACCGACAACAATGCAACCCCTGCGGTCACAACCATCATGCGTCTCTTCATCTCGAAGTCTCTCCTGTGCGGATTAAGGGAATGAATCGGGGCGGGCTCCACGCATGTGCGTGAAATACTGATTATAGCCAGATCGACGTGGCGACGCATAGCCCCGATTTCGGGCGGTGCTTGTGGAACATCCAGCGGCATACCCGCATTCATTACCCACTGCGGCTCGAGCCGCTGGAATTGCAAGCGGCGACTTAGACGTGAATGCGACGACATTGCCATATTTCGATCTACTCGGGACCCACGAATAGAATTCGTAGCGGTTTGGCCGATTGAAGTAACGCTGCTTTGAAAGGCCCTCCCATGGGTGAACGTGACGGTGAGCCACTCGCAATATAAATCGATCGCGGACGGCCAAGAGTGCTACCATTCTAATCGCACGAGGATGATAACGCCATGCTTTTGCACGCGCGACAACGACGATAGACCTTGGGCCTTGCTGACGGGGCCCCAATGCACCATGGTTTGATGCCAGTGAAACACGCCCATACTCGTCTTTTCTTGTGACGCCACCCGCTTCACGAAACCACGCCACGGACTCGGACCCCGGAACGTCCCAACCAGCCACATCTGCGCTGTGGCCTTCTCACTTTCGCGCTACGACACGGATCATCACGGTAGAACCGATATCGTAACTACCGGGACCAAATGCGTACTCAAGCTTTCGGTCGAATAGATAGACCAACTCGACCGCAGCCCACTGGTCGCTTTCCAGCCACTCCAACCCAACACCAAATTGAAGTTGGTAGAGAGACGCCAAGTCGTCCAGCTCGCTATCGCGCTCCACAGCCCACGTCCCACCACCTAGTCCGCCGTTAAGATAGAGTCGGTAACCAGGAGTCAACTGAAAGTCGACGCGCGGGCGCGGAAAGACTAGTTCCATGCGAATGTCGGGATCGGGGCGCAGTAACAGCCCGCCCACGGGCAAGATACGAATGTCTTCACGATCAACATAATCTACACCGAGAACCAGATCGAGCGTGTCGGTCACGCTAAAGTACCCAACCGCGTGCGCGGGAAAACGAATTCCATCACGACTGCTCCCTTCGAAATCACTCGCCGCTAGAATGGCTGCCGAGATATCATAGGCAAAGTCGCCAATGGTCGCCCTCTGTTGATAGCCAATGCTGAAGTCAAACACGCGCGATGGCATGTCGGTGCGCTGCGGACCAGAAAGAAACTGGATCCCTACGCCAAGTTCAAAGCCCTTACCGAACCCCGCTTCCAGGTAGGGATCCGGCTCCATCGCAAAGCTACCAAACTGGTCGCCATCTCCAACCGTCCAGCTCACCGCTTGCTCGGAGGTACGATACCCCCAGAATTCGCCGAGCGACCTGATCACTGGCCCCTTCTTGGCACGTTCGGAGCTTGGAATGACGTTCGCGGGGTCCGATACGACCGTGTCCCGCAACTGGCTGAGCATCTCGGGGATCGGCACACCCTCGCGTATGCTCGCGTCGCTTGGTGACAGGAGAGAATTCGAGTCCGGCATCGCCACGGACGGCATGTCATCAATGACTGAGGGGGTCACCACCGCAGGCAGCGGAAGCGTTTCAGGGGCCGGAAGTGGACCGGCGTCGTCAGCCAAGATCCACGTTGGCAAGACGAGCACGACCGTAACGACCGTCGACCAGATCCATGAATGCAACACACTCAGTCCTCATCCAGAACGACTCGACACACCTGCCTCAATTGCCCACGCACCGCATCGGCCTCGCACCACGCCATGACAGGAGAAAAAGTGGCTTTCTATACCGAAGAACGACGGCAAACGTCAAGATGAATCGGGAAATAAATGGGATGCCGCCAAACGCTGCGAAACGGACACCCACGGCACGGAGTGCCGTGCCACACTTCTTGAGAAAGATTCCCGGGCGACGCAGTGTGGAACGCCGCTCCGCGGCGTTCACACCGCCTGAAAACGACCCAATGGATTACCGCCAAACGCTGCGAAACGGATACCCACGGCACGGAGTGCCGTGCCACACTTCTTGGGAAAGATTCCCAAGCCACACTGTGCCGTAAAAGAAGGCCCGAGTGCACTAAGCACTCGGGCCCTTGGTTCTTCGTTTTAGTGCGGTCCCCTGCCAGCTACCGACGCTCGGTACTAAAGTCCAGCTGCTTTGCGCACTTTGGGAGCGTTCCCGACCTGGCCAAACGCTACCATCCGATCGATGCAGACCTGTTTCATCGCTGCACGTGCCGGCTTCAGGTAATCGCGAGGATCAAATTTTTCGGGCGTCTCGGCAAACACTTTGCGGATTGCACCGGTAATCGCCAGACGATTGTCGGTGTCGACGTTGATCTTCCGTACACCATGCTTGATGCCACGTTGAATCTCTTCGACCGGCACGCCATACGTCTGCCGAATGCTGCCGCCATACTTGTTGATAATGTCCTGCAACTCCTGCGGAACGGACGAACTGCCGTGCATGACCAGATGCGTGTTCGGCAACCGATTGTGAATCTCCTCGATTCGACTGATAGCCAACACTTCACCGGTCGGACGTTTGGTGAACTTATAGGCACCATGACTGGTGCCGATGGCGACCGCCAACGCATCAACGTTCGTCTGCTCGACAAACGCTGCCGCTTCTTCCGGATCGGTCAACAACTGGTCCTTCGTCAACACACCTTCGGCACCATGGCCATCTTCTTTTTCGCCCATGCCGGTCTCGAGCGAACCGAGGCAACCCAACTCACCTTCCACCGAAACACCCTTGGCATGCGCCATATCGACGACAGCCTTGGTCACGGTGACGTTGTACTCAAACGACGATGGTGTCTTGCCGTCTTCTTCCAGCGAACCGTCCATCATCACGCTCGTAAAGCCGTTCTCGATCGCGCTCTTGCACGTATCCACGCTGTTACCGTGGTCTTGGTGCATGGTGATCGGAATGGCCGGATACAGCTCGACGGCCGCCAGCATCAGGTGCCGCAGATAGGCATCCTGCGAATAGGCTCGCGCACCACGTGAAGCCTGAACAATGACCGGCGAATCGGTCTCTTCAGCCGCTTCCATGATCGCTTGAATCTGTTCCATGTTATTGACGTTGAACGCGGCCACGCCGTAGTTGTTCTCGGCTGCATGGTCCAAAAGGACGCGAAGCGGAACCAATGCCATGATGTACTCCTTTGTTTCTATTGATCGAGTTTCTACTGAGCAGATTTCGTTGCAGCAAGTTTAGGCCGAGCAGACTGCAGCTGAGCACCGGCCGGATCGGCGCGTATCAGCTGTAAGGGCTCACAGTGCATGTGTGGCGGAAACGACAGACCCCAAACCGGGCCAGCGGCGCTGGCTGTGTCGCTTCACGCAAGACGCAAGCTCCCACACGACAGTTCGAGTTAACCAGCGACAAACCACCACTGGGAACGCGCGGTGCAGAAATGGCAATTCCCAACGGGACACTGATGTCCCACATTATCCGCGTGCCCCCCTTGGGCCGCAATCCCCGGTATAACCGTCGGCAAGCTCACGTCGCCCAGCCCTGCCGCGGCTTACCGCGCAGCGATCGATTTGCCGGGACCATCAGCTCCCCAGAGCACGAACAAAGGTGGACTATCCCCCCTAGCGCCAGCGACTGGCTGCAGCCTGCACAGCTCGGGAAAACCGTGAAAACCTCCGTGCGGACGCACGCACCCGGCAGAACGCAAGACCGTTTGCTGAGCGGAGAACCGAGAACTCGGACCATATGTGCCAAGCACGGCACTCGTATCGCGCTAGTTCGGAAATGACCGGTAACTGATCACAACATCGTCCGCGGCGATTCTCGGTTGCGGCAACGGCACCCACCCAATAGGAATTGGCGCGGTACTGGGCTTTGTTTTGAAACGTCTCGTTCTGCGATGGTCGGCACATTCCAGGCGCTTACCGCGGAAGAAAACGGTTAGAAATAGTGGCTCCATCGAGTTTTGAAACGAAGCCTAGTGCAACACGGATGCCACCGGTTCGACGGCTGCCTCACTGGCGAAGCGGTTGTCCATTTGCGTCTGCTGCAAACGGACCATCAAGAGCAAGCGGGGCGATTTCTCCTCCGGATCGGCACCAAAGAATTGCGCGCCCAACCCGCGTTGCGCGCCGGTGCAGGTCAGGGCAACAGCCTCGCCCGGACTTAACGTCGCCTCTACCTTCATGTCATTGAACGCCCGAATCTCGCGACTGGTGTTGTCCACCATCCACGCACCGTTCTCACCGCGAAATCGCGATTTCGCCTGGCCATGCTCAATGGTGGGAACCAGCTCCACCCGTACCTGACCATCTCCAGTCGGAAACGAAGTGATCGAAAACAAGAACTGCGCCTTGCTGAGCGATTCGCCACTAACGCGGCCGTCCTCGTGAAAGGACAGCGTGGCAAGTTTTTCTACGGGATTGTTGCGTACGATGATCTTGCCGGTCAGTCCAGACCGACTGCGCAGCCGATTGGTATGCGCCGTAACCTCGCGTCCCGGATCGACTGTTTTGGCCTCACCCTCAACGGCCGGCAGAGGTTGCTGGTCAAGCACTTCTTGCAGTGCACCGGGCAGCGGCGAACCAACGAGTCCACACCGAAATCCGTTTGTCGCCAAGTGACGCCGCAACTTCGTCGGCAATGCCACCTCGTCAACTTCCGGCCAGAATCGGGCCGCAAAATCGGTCTGATCTTCAGGAATACGGACAAACGTAATCTCGAAAACGACACTGTCAGGTGCCAACTGGGGACGTGGCAATGCCAAATCAAGCTTCTCGGCCGTTGGCGACGACCAACGCGCGCAGCCCACCGCCAAGGCGCATGCGGTGGCCATGACCAGTGCAACTACGGTCCGATTCAATATCGCGACATCCATGTCGACATTCGGCGTTTCGAGAAGTATCAGCAGAGAAGAGCCTGTGCAAGACGGTTGCACAAAAGCGGCCGGAGCGTAGTACAGCCACAAGAATCCGTCAAGGCAGATTGCATCACGACCCAACCCCAATACAATCGCCTGCCTTCCCTAAACCACCAAGCCTTCCCCTCCTCGATAAATCCTGTAAGAGAAGAGATGCACGTGAGCTGCCAACGAGTCGCTCTTTGCGGCCATTTTGCGAATGGTGGACGCGGTGGTTACCATTGATCGACAGGAATTCGGTCACGAGTACGATTAAGAAGAACCATGGAAGGGTACCAGAAATTCACCACCCCATTGGATCGACCCACAAGCACATTGGCCGCAAAAAGGGCCCTTTCTAGTATCCCATTCGAGAGGAATATCCATTGCCGATGGCAAACGCGTTACATCGGCGGAAGCAGGACACGAGCATGACCGTTGGTTGGATATATCATCGACGTTTTCTAGATCACGTGACGGGAAAAACGCACGTCGAGTGCCCGGCCAGGCTGGAAGTGATCACGCGCGCATTGGCCGACGCGCAACTGCTTGACCAGTTGCAGCCGATTCCGTTCGATCCCGCCTCAATGGACGAATTGGCGATGGCACACGATCCGGCGTTCCTCGACATCGTGCGCATAATGTGCGATGAAGGTTTCACGTTCATCGGCGATTCGGCGACCACGATCTGTAAGGCCAGTTTTGAAGTGGCGGCGTTGGCTACTGGTGGAGTGCTTGCGGCATGCGACGCGGTCATGCGTAGGAGTGTGAACCGAGCGTTTTGTGCGGTACGTCCACCAGGCCATCACGCGAGTGCGGATCAGGCGATGGGATATTGTCTGCTGAATCACGTTGCCGTGGCCGCCGAACACCTGGTGCGCGAGCACCACTTGCGGCGTGTGGCGATTGTGGATTTGGACGCGCACCACGGCAATGGCACGCAGCAAATATTTGACGCGCGCAGCGACGTCTTGTATATCAGCTTGCACGAACGGCCCGAGTCACTGCCATTCCCTGGTTCGGGACATGCGCACGAAATGGGCAGTGAAACGGGACGGGGCAGCACGCTTAATGTCCCGCTGGACCGTGGCAGCGGCGCGTGCGTCTATCTGGACGCTCTTGAAGTCTCGGTGCTTCCCGCATTAGAGAGCTTTGCGCCCGAGTTCATCTTGCTGAGCACCGGGTTCGACGCGTTGGCATGGGACAACGTCGCGAACCTGAGTCTTGAACCCGACTCGTTCGACCTGATCACCAGACCACTGACCCACGTCGCGGACCAATTCGCACAGGGTCGCCTGGTGAGCGTTTTGGAAGGGGGTTACGACCTGGGGCACCTTGGCGCCGCAGTCGTGGCTCACGTTCGCGCCTTGCTGTAGGTTCTCCCAAGGTGCGCTCCGCAGCTGCGCCGCGTCGCGACCGTCCCACGGAGCTCAGTAAATCCTTCGAACGACGACAACGGTACGTTCTTGCCCCGAGTCGCTCTCCAACTCGGCCGCCACCGCGCGCACTTGCTCGTCGGCCGTGGCGTTATCCAACTCCCGCAGCAACTCGCTGACGCGGCACTCGTCGGGATCGCGCAGTTCTTCGTCCAGTGGCGTGACGGAACCGCGGCTGAAGAGGGCAAGCGCCTGCCCCAACTCGATTTCTCGCGTTCTTTGGCGGTAGCGGAAATCGGGATCCGATCCGAGTGCTGGACTGCCATCGGCCAGCGGTTCGAGTGTCTCCGCATCGTATAGCAGCGCGTGGATCTCGCCGGCACAGCTATACTGCATCGTACCCGAGTCGGGATCAATCACGGCATAGAAGAGCGAGGCAAATCGATTACCGGTAGAATGCATCCAGAGCGATTCGTTGAGGCGGTCGAGCATCTGCCGCGCTTCATGCGGATAGCTGGCATGCGCCCGCAATGCTACTTGCAAGGTCGTGCCAGTAAGCCCTGCCTCGACCGCCGACCCCTCGGCCTGCCCAAGCGCCAGAGCCATACGGCCATCGGGCAGAATGCACCAATCGTAGAACCGGCCGCCCACCTCGTCCTTCCGGCCACTATCGCCAGCGACTTGCCAACCGTCGACCAAAGGCGGCACGCGTGGACGCTGTTCATCCTGCCAGTTCACTAGCGATTGCTGCGCCACGTCGGCTTGACGATGGCGTAACCCTTCTCGCTTCAGCACCTCTCTTTCGAGATCCGCGACCAGCCGACCCGCAACGATTTCGACCATATGAATCTGCTCAGGAGTAAACTCGCGCACGGAATCGGCGAATAACCACAGGGTCCCAAGCGGCGTGGAACTGGTAGCTACTGGCACGCAGACGGCAGCCGGATAGTCTTCAGGAACTTTCCAATGTGGCAACAGTGAAGTGTCTTCCAACGTCACGGCGTGTCCGATCAACGCTTCGAGATCCGCGACCGAACCACGTAGCGGGCGAGGTTCGTCCCATAGTCGGCTCTTGGGCAACTGCCACGCAGCGCGCATCTTGAGATGGCTGGTCGCATCGTCCAGCAAATAGAGCGCCGCGGCCTGACAGCCAATTGCCTCGGCACCGCCATGCAACACCGACTCCAGCCGATGTGCCAACGTGCGTTGTTCTTCTGGATTTAGCGTGACGGGAATCCCCGCCGCCAACTCCGCCTCACGATGCCAAATCGCCCGCTGCGCTGCGAGCAGTTCCTCGACCAGTGATCCAATCGCCTGCGCAAGTGGCCGGACTCGGTCCAACGGCGGTGCTTTGCGCGCGGATGCAGACGGAGACAACGCGATGTGCCCTGCTTCCCGATGGTCGTCGCCCAGCGTCATAGACCAAGAAGCGGCATGCACCGTCTCACCCGGTTCGCGGTAATCGAGCTTCCAACCGGTCGTCGATTCAAACACACGGCATATGGCGTCCAATCCGCGAACGTCTTGGAGTTCTGGAGTGCGTTCTCTGCGAGCGGCCGCTTGCTCTTCGACATGCAGCTTCAAATATTCGGGGTAGTTCTTCGTCACGGTTTACTCGCTCGCTCCACAATCGAGTGGATCGCAAAACGGGGCGGGTGCGTCGCCCGGCAGTCCACGGTGAATATTCTGGTGTTTGATCGTCGACGACGTGCTCGGTTCGCCGCCCCTCGCGTCGCCGTCCGCACGCGCCGTCCGCACGCATCCAGACGTTCGACGCAAAGGTGATGCAACGATATTCAGCTTCGCCAGGAATGAAGATCGTCCAGCGATCGACCGGTGATGCAACAGATCTGGACCGAGCAGGTAAGGCGGGCAAAGGACCGAAGACATAAACCGCCTATTCCCATCGATCCATACGATTATCACGAGACGCCCAGGCCGTTCATTCGGAATCTGATCGCCACGTTGCAACTGCAGCTATCGCGCACCGCGAAGGCTGAGAATCAGCTCGACATCACCCACTGGTGTTTCCAGTTGTTGCGCAATATCAGCAGCCGTGGCACCACGATCGGCAAGCGCGAAGATGTCGGCCTTCCGGTCGGTGAAACAGGGCAGCTCAGACGCAGGCCCATCTGGCGGCGCATGGTCGGGCCACGTTTCCCGGGACAGCTCGATGCGAGCGAGAATCTGTTCAAGCCGTTCCGCTTCCTGGCGCGCCTGGGCGGTGAGCGACTGCAATAGGCGCATTTTCGTGTCCAACTCGGCCTTCATTTCCCGAGCGGTTTCGTACATTTCCACGTGCCAACGAAGCACATCGGTGGGGGCGGTGGAAAGCGAACGAAGTGACTCTGGAGAGCGAGAAACGGGCTTGTTGTTACCGCGACTCGAGTTTCGCGTCGATCGCCGACGGCCATGGCGACGGTAGTAACGGCGCAACAAGACCATGGTCAGCAGAGCAATGCCGGCCAGAAACATGCCGGTCCTCACCAAGTCTGCAAACAACCACATCGACGGATCTCCCCTGGGAACGTGTTTTTGATAATGGTTCCCAACGCACAGTCGGCTCGATTTCAACCTCTGTCGAGCAGCAGAATCGAGCGAGCTTCAACCCCGAGCCACTCCTGCCCGAATTCTAAGACCGGTTTTCTAAAACACGTAACACTTTAGCCAAATGAAGCAGCTGAGAAGGTCGGTAGGCGGCGAAAACTTGGCAAATTGCAATCGCGGTCAGATTGGCAATACCACTTTGCCAATCCAGTTCGCGTTGCCCGCCTTCCGACCGAAAGCCACCCTATAACTTCAGATGGCTAAACAGATACTAAAACACGCTCTGAAGCAATACGCCTTGTATCACGTCCCCTGTCTTGAGGAAAGATCGAAAGCCTGTTGGGCCGCTCGATAGATATCGCCCAGCGGCTGGCCAGTCGTGGCGGCCAGCTGACGACACGACTCGTATTCGGGCGAAAAACGTTCCCGCCCTCCCGCCAAAACGGCGATCTTGCCCACAACCTCCCCCCAAGAAGTCTGCACACGATGCGCTCGACGCGGCAGTATGTGCCGCTGAGCAGGCCAGCGGCGAATCCCTAACGAACCCGTTTCGGCGAAAACGATCGACTCCAATGGCCCAATCAAGTCGCTGTGGCAAAGCACACTCAAGGTGACTCCCGGCCGCCCTTTTTTCATCTGAATAGGTGTGGTGTACACATCCAGAGCGCCGGCGTCGAGCAACACCTGAGAACAATAAGCGATCCATTCACCCGGCACATCGTCCAAGTTGGTTTCCAACACCCACACATGGTCACATTCGACACTTGGCGGTGCCAGTTCCGCCGACTCGGCCGATCCGACGATCAATCGCAGCACATTCGGACGGTCGTCCAGATCGCGAGTCCCTGCACCGTAGCCAATCGACTCGATCTGCAGCGCCGGCAACGCCCCGAATTCGTCCGCCAAAGTGGCGGCAATGGCAGCACCGGTCGGCGTGGTCAACTCGGCCGGCACCGAACATGGGGCCAATGGAATTCCCTTCAGGAGTTCTGCAGTGGCAGGGGCCGGAACAGAGACCGTGCCGTGTGCAATCATAACCGTCCCCGTCCCAGTAGGAATCGGCGAACAGTACAGTCGCTCGGCTCCCAACAGGTCCCAGCCGATGGCACTGCCGACGATATCGGCAATCGAATCGACGGCGCCAACCTCGTGAAAATGTACTTTTTCGATCGTCGTGCCATGCACCTTCGCCTCGGCTTGACCCAGTCGCGTGAAGATCCGTTTGGCCAGATCCTGCTGCGGAGCGGACAGGTTGCTGCCTTCAATCATCTCGATGATGTGGTGCAGGTGCCGGTGCTTGTGTTCAGGCTCGAATAGCACGTCAATGTGCGTCGCTCGGAAACCGTTCTTCGTCACCTGACTCGACTGTAAACGGCAATCAGGCAGGCCCAGCGAGTCAATCCCCTGCTGGATCACTTCAAGTGAGACCCCCGCATCAACTAAAGCCCCAAGTGTCATGTCACCACTAATACCGCTGAAACAATCCAGATAAACGACTCGCATTTCAACTCCCTACTGGCGGCAACGCCACGACCTCAAGTGGAACGAGTGCAAGACGCGACCGCTCCGTTTGTTAGCAAAAAAACCGACTCCACTGCGCCACCGTCCGCATCAAATGAAGAACATACACGATAAGCAGGAGACTCCGCAATTCTGGCAATTCAGCGAAAGTAGCGAAGACACGCCCCCAACCGCCATTGACGCCAAAAGGCGATTGGTTTAAAAGTCGCGAGCCGGAGGTGTGGCCCAGTCAAACCGGTGGCCCAGTCAAACCGGTGGCAAAGTCAAACCGGTGGCAAAGTGCACGATTCCTGTGGGTGCCACCTCCCGCATGCCCGGAAAACGGGCGCTGGTGGCACGTGTATTACCACGTCTGGCCGCCACACCGAGCAAGAATCGGACTCGCGCAAATGAGACTTGCGGGACGGAATCTGACGGGTCATCAAAACCATTCAAATCTGTTGTTGGCAAAGGGGCGCGTGCCATGAGTATGGCATTGAAACCGACGAAACAAAAGCTCCCCGCGACACCGTGGGGGCATGTCCCGCCGAGGATGCGCGTGCTGTTCATCACAGGACCGCTGCGGACGGGCAGTTGGTTAGCAGAGGCATTTGCGGCCGACAGCGCCAGTGATGTGCAGCTCGTTGAGTCGGTCGGAATCGCCACCGGCCTGGCAAAACTCCGTGACGAGCTTTTTGATGCGGTGTTGGTCAGCCACGAAGACGGTGGACTCGACGCCCTCGAAGTACTCGATGCGATTCGAGCTGGCAGCAGTGATGAACAGCCGATCATCGTACTGGGTGACCAGAGCGAACAGGAAATGGCCTCGCTCTGCTTTGAATCCAACGGCGACGCCTACATCTGTGTCCACACGACCACCACGCGGACTCTCATCTGGCAAGTTGCTCGGGCAATCGAGCGTCATGCCTTGATCGCTGAGAACCGCCGGCTGCAACAGTCGCATCGGCATCGCTTGCGTCTCGAACATGGTGAAGCCAATCGCCTGCTGCAACAACAGCGCGCGATGATCGACAACCTGGCTGCAATCTGCCTGGATGATGGCGACCGCAACGAAGACCAAGGTACCGAAAGCGGCACACTCTCGATCAGTCTGGCGGAAGAACTGCCCCCGGAGCTCACCCGTCATTACCGCGAACTGTTGCGTGCTTACGTGATCATGGGGTCCGGCAATATGACTGACGAAATGGACCAATTGGCCGAACTACTCGCGTCCGCAGCCATCACACCACAGCAAGCCATGCGTTTACATTTGCTCGTCCTCGAGGAGATGATCTCGGGACTCGGCAGCCGCAGCGCCCGGCACGTCATGAATCGTGCCGACATGTTGATCTTGGAAGTCATGATCCACCTGGCGGAACAATATCGTGATCGATACTTGAAACGAATCTGTCCACCGCGTCAATTGTCGCTGCCCGGCTTTGAACAGTATGCGGCCTAATATGCGGCAGTTCCGCACATCATCAACAGGTACTTCATGGCCGATCACGACACGACGCTGGCTGAGTTACGCACGCTGGTCAACACGTTTGTGGAACAACGCGACTGGCACCAATTCCATGCGCCCAAGAACCTCGCCATGTCACTTGCGATTGAAGCCGCAGAACTGATGGAACACTTCCAGTGGATCACCACCGAAGCATCGCGCACGATCGGCGAGGACTCGAAAAAGCTGGCGGAAGTGAGTGATGAATTGGCCGATGTGCTCTGCTACGCATTGGCGTTGGCCAACGAACTGTCAATCGACGTGACGACAGCCATGCGCAAGAAAATGGTCAAGAACGAGGCCAAGTACCCGGCTCAAAAATACCAGGGGCGGTACGAATAAGAGCAACCGTTCACGCGTCTACCGGCAGCGTTGCCCGATGCCGAAATCCTAAGCCCAGAAACCGGGTACGGCGCGACCCTGTACAGGTCGTCCGATGGGAAAGCATTTGACACTCCCCCTCTCCCACACTCCCCCTCTCCCACACTCCCACACTCCCCCTCTCCCCACACTCCACTACCGGTTGATGGTCGGCGGCGAACCGTCAGCAATATGCAGTTTCACAGGTTCGCCCGGTCCAACGGCAATTCCAACCCAGCCATCGCAAATCACAAGCTGGCTGATGCGCAAATCATGCAGGCGCGCGTCACGGACCAATACGTTGGCCAGCAAATCGATCTTGGGATTCTTGGCCATGACTTTCGTAAAGATCGTCCGCAGGGCCGCAGTGTCCAACGTCGACAGTCTGCGTTTGCTGCCCTTGAGACGAATATAGCTGTCACGGCGCAACCCAACATGAAGACCTTGAATGTTGGGTACATAGATGCCGCAAACCTCGAAGTTCCTCCAGGTACGGCCATCACCGCTGCTCAGTTTCGCGATCCGAATCGTCACATAGATGGCCTGGTCATGGTATTCGAAGCGGATCGGGTCGTGATCCACGAATTGAATGGTCACCTGTTCCGGTACGTCTTCTGGGACTTGGAAATCCTCGCGTTGCAACTTATTGGCAACTTCGATGAAAAGCTCGCGCAACCCCACGTCACGCCCGCCCAGCCGCAGGCTGGCGACAACATTATTGAGCGCTGATTCATGCACCTGGATGCTTAGCAAACTATCAACAGGCGCTTGCGGACGAGGGGTAAATGCCGCCACCTGTTCGCTGCTTGCCAAACGATAACGCGCGATCAATCGCTGTTGCGTCGTCTTCATGTCAACCGCCTTGGGACACAGCCCCAAGCCGTAGAGTGGTTGCCAAACATCTTTGCGAAACTTGTCCGTTGCCTCGCTCAATTTCTGCTCGACTTCTTGATCCAAACGTGATTTGGCGCGGTCGGCCAGCATCTCTTCGGCCTGGTACTTGGCAGCCTCCGCTTTGCTATCATATTGCTGTTTGGCAATGGCGCGCACCAACAGATTTACTAGAGGCACACCATCCAGATCCGTTTCCATTCGCGTTAACGCGGCGTTGGTCGTCGCCGCTCCGTCCGCGTCCCGCGTACGTACTCCGCGACGATCGATCAACAACAACTTGCGCACCAAGTACCGCGAACGTCCGGCATTGTGAAAGCGCGCAGGCCCTCGCTTCGTTTCGGTCTTCGTATCGACGTCACCGCGTGCCTCCAAACCGATCCGCCACCGTTCGTGATCCGGCAACAGCACCAGGCGTAGCCGCGTAGAAGCGCGACTGCGGCCAAACACACGCCCTCCCATGAGCTGATCGTTCACTTGCTCGTCAACGACCGGCGGTCGAGGCAACAAACGATTGATCAGTTCACCTGATATCGCCACACGCACGTTGGCGTTCCGATAGTATGCGTTGACCCGCTCCCCAAGCTCCTTGACGCGTGCGATCGATGACCAGCGCAATGCCTCGTAGCAATTGGCAAGGCCTCGGCCCGCAAATTCACCGCGATCAAGCTCCACATGCTCGATATTATCCAACAGCGATTCATAGTCTACCGGATCGCATACCCATAGCCTCATCTCAGCCACAAGCTCCTGCCAATAACGCTCCGCAAAAAAAGCCTCTTGCTCGGATGTCGAGTCAGCTGACTCCAAACGCTGCAGGAATTCTCGCGCCAGGCGGCTCCGTTCGGTCAAACTGATTTGCCATTGCCGCGACGCTACGAGTTCCAACTGATCAAGTAGCAAGTACTTGCGCCACGTTTGAGCGTTATTCAATCGGTCCAATTGGTCGCTCGCCGCGCGCAACTTAAACGTTAACTCAGAAGGATGACGATCGCGCAAAGAAACTTGGGCGATAGCGGGCGTCGCCAACTCGTGCACGGGTTGCCAGATGACAAGTCGACGTTGCAGCGCATAGACGGCACGCATCGTTGCAACTCGATGCTCCGCAGCACTCAGGTGCTCGGACAATGCAGCCCCTTCGTGCGCCAACTGCTGCAGCGCCTGTAGAGCCGCGCCGGCACGAGGGTCCCCGAGTGATTGCGTGGCGTGCAACTCGTCGAGCCATGCGCGCAAACGCTCCGCCCACTCGCGCGACGCCGGCGCATGGACCAACGGTTCTAACAACTCAATCAGCCGGGCCGGACGAGGCCAGCTCGTCACAATGTCGGGCGCCGTATGCACTCCTTGGCGGACAAGAAGACTGGCAGCACCATCGTCAGGCGACAACTCACCTGCCCAACCGTCCTGTGAATCACGTTTGCCGCGGCGGCGGCGCAAACCGGTTTCCAGCGAGGGCGGTGGCCCGATCACTTCGGCCGGAAACACCGTGGGCATCCGATCCGCCACCGGCGGTGCGACCTCCACACCAAGACGCCCAAGCTGACGTTGGCCGACAAGTACCGGCCGCGCATCAGAGGGAAGTGTGGCAGAGCGTTCTGCAGCGACTCCGGTCGATTTGCGAGGCGGACGGTCAATCGGCCCCTCGGCTGCAGTAATGACCGGCCCCACATTGCTCGGTGACTGGGC
This sequence comes from Planctomycetota bacterium, assembly GCA_024277285.1. The sequence goes on along the minus strand of JAJRVM010000041.1, from coordinate 2,772 downwards.
CTCCCCCGTCCGCGGTGAAGCGATCGCCACGGTCGACGATAGCGCAGCCGTAATAGGCGGGAACCGGGGTTCCCGTACCTGCTGCCACGACCGTGTAGCAGATAGAGTCATCACCAACAGGCACCCGGCTATTCCAGCTAACAGCCAGACCGGGCTCCGTGTCTTGTGCATCCAGCCGCGCTCCGAAGAGGTTGAAGACAGGTGCCGTCCCATGCGCGCCGACGCGAGAACGGTTGTCCGCGTGGTTTGCCCAGCACAACAGAAGAAGAAACGCTGCCACCAGGCCCTCGCGCACCCACTCACTGCCGTTCCTGTGGATCATCCAGCCAACGTGACATTTGTTAAGATCGGAAAAATACCACCGTCAAATCGAATCCGATTCGTGATTCGTGCTGTTACGATGGTGGCCGATCTGGCCATTGGTGGGGAGCGGCCACGAAACGCAAGAACCAGGCAAGATAGGCAAAACACAGCAGCGCCCGCGTGCGGCGTCAAAAGCCTCACGCCTTGGGGAGGCCTCACGCCTGATTGACTGGCCGGCCTGTTTGGCTGGTGGCTGGGCTGTCAAGAAAGACCGTTTCTACGGCCGTGCTTCTCAGGGTCGACTTCTCGTGGTCGATACGACGCTTTTCGTTCCGGATTGACGCACGCTGTGTTCGAGCGGGGATAGACCGTTGCCTCGTCGCTACGTAATCCACCAAACGCTCTTCTTTGCCCGTAATCTTCTTTGCCCTTGAACAAAGCGGCTGCGCCGCGGAAGCAGCGCGCCATTTGTACCGATTTCGCAGTGTGAACCCGTCAAATACTGGCCGTCAAATACTGGGGGTTCCTGGCTGTTCTCCTTGGAGGGCAAAGAAAATGACGGGCAAAAAAGAAGTATGATGCCAGCCTCGTATCTGTCCGTAGGATGCGTGATTTCGACTGCTAGTTACCTGCCTGTGCGCCCCACATCGACCGCTCGCGCGGAACAAAAACAGAACCACCACAGCTCAGCAAGCTTTTAACAGCCCAAAACCTGTCTACAAGTCGACCAATTCCGTCTCGACACCTCGTGAGCTCTGCCTGCTGCCGTCGCATATCTGCAACCCGCGGTCATTGGTTGTTCGGTTCACGGTCTCCGGTCTGCGCCACCGCAAGTACGGCGGGCGGATACGGCCGAACATCCCATGCCATTGGCCCCGGCAGGAGCGTGGTGTCAAACCGACGGTCCGACTCGGCCACTACCAGGCTTTGCGGCGGGGCCACTTGGATCAGCTGTTCAAGTAGGGCACAAATCGCACCGGCCTCCTCGGCAAAGAGATCGTAGGGGGGTGAACAAAACACCAGCCACGGACGATTGGCCACGGGAGCGACCGACGTCGAGTCGACTTTCCGGGCCCAAAAAAACGTGTCTCCGGCGATCACTTCGACCTGATCGGCCAACCCCAGCGTCGCCGCATTCTGGCGAATGACGCGTGCCGACGGGAAATGCCGTTCCAAGAGCGTGGCTGACGCCGCGCCGCGACTCAACGCCTCCCACGCCAAGGCACCGGTACCGGCAAAAAGATCGATAACATGCGTCCCGGCAACTCGCTTTCCAAGCAAGTTAAACGCGGCCTCGCGCACGCGCTGCTTCATGGGCCGCGTCAGTGGGTCGCCCAAATACTGGATTGGACTGCCGCGCAGTCGACCGCCAATGACCCGCAGCGTCCCCTCGGGGCGAGATTCCCGACCTGGCCGTTTCTTGGAGGGCCTGTTTTGGGGGGAACGGGCTTTTCGGTTTGCCATGGATCAACGTCTTCTGGCTCGGGTTCATTTCAAAAAAAAGGACGCGACAGCTCTGAAACGCTGCGTTTCAACACGATATTACGCGTTTCGGTGAACCAGGAGGGCCCAACACTTCGTAGATTAACCTAAGAACGTGTTTTGAAAATGGTTCCCAATGCACAATCGGTTCGATTTCAACCTCGATTGTGGAGCAGAACCCAGCGATCTTCGGCTCCGAGCCGCTCCTCCGCTATTTCAAAGAGACGTTCTAAGGCCGTGGTGGGTGGTATAGCGGTGTCGCGAGGATCCTCCCGGCCCTCGCGCTGTGCGCCCATCGCCCAGCACGGCGGCACAAAACAACCGTGCGGTTTACTTGGCGGCCGCCACCTGCCTATGTTAACCTTTAGATCCTGCCACAAAACCTGGCTAGCGTGCGAGTTCTTTCGGCATGAGGCAACGCGGCCGGTAGTTCTGTGACAGGCTCCTCAGGGAGTAGAACGTGGCACATTTGGGTCAAGGTCCTGCCTGGTAGAGGTATCGTTTCGCGACCTGAACACACCTTGGTTGCTGGCAAACCAGCACCTGCAAGGGGGGGCACTTCGCCGCTTGTCGGCACCCCCTGTCACTTTTTTGGTTTTCCCGAAAACAATTTCCAAGACCTCTTGGTAGCAAATTCTGCAGATTCGTGGGAGAGATTTCAATGGCTCGACGTTTTGTGATACTGGCATCATTTTCAGCGGCACTGCTTGGATGGTCCCTGCTAACCTCGGCGGCCATTGCCCAAGAGAAGACGGCCCAAGAGAAGACGGCCCAAGAGAAGACGGCCCAAGAGAAGACGGCCAAAAAGCCACCGGCCGAAGAGTCCGCCACGCCACCAGAAACAGCGCCCGCCAAAGAGGCGGTCAAAGCGCCCGCCAAAGACGCGGCGGCGGCAGAAGTTGCGTTTGAAGCCAAGTTTGCCGAGTGGAAGACGCTGATCAAGCACTTGCGTCAACTCCGCACCGACTTCCAGACGGCCGACGCACC
>JAJRVM010000040.1 GCA_024277285.1 Planctomycetota bacterium | reverse complement strand
CTCTCAGACAGTCTGATTTTCTGGGCATGGCGCTCCCTGCACCCCAACCCAGATCCCTCCGTGAAGATCCGTGCCCATCCGTGGCCCCTCAACTGCATCGCCAGACACAGCACTCTCAGACAGTCTGATTTTCTGGGCATGACGCTCCCTGCACCCCAATCCAGATCCCTCCGTGAAGATCCGTGCCCATCCGTGGCCCCTCAACTGCATCGCCAGACAGTCTGAATGCATGGACGCCTGGCTCCGGGGTCTGACGACCTCGGCAAGGGCTGTTTTGGCCCTCCGGGCCAACCGGCAATCTCACGCATTCTCAGATAGCCTGACAGAACCAGACAGCCTGATTTTCTTTCCGTGAAGATCGGTGCCCATCGGTGGCCCCTCATCAGTATTGCCAGACAGCCTGATCTCGGGGCAGCAAGTGCTAGCATGTCCGCGAAATCACAGCGCCCATTTTCTCTTGACCTGTTTGCGACAATCTCCCTATACTCCGCCACTCTATATTCGGTCGGGAGCGAAAACGAAGCAGCGTGGCGGTCGAACATTCGCCACTTCGCCCCCCACTGGTAACGACCCAAATCGCCGGTCCCGACACGCCGGCACGCCCCAACAGCACACTCCAACAAGACGTTCAGGGAGGAACCCCAGATGGCTCGCAAGACAGCGCGCGGCAAGCAGCCGCAACGAACAAACTGGAAGCGTCGCATCACAATCGCGGCAAGCTTAGTTATTATCATTGGAGTCTGTTTTCTGGCACGGGACTATTCCGGCCCGCAAGACGCGAAGGCACAAACGCCACAGCGTGGCCGCCCAGCCTCGGCCCCGGCCAGCAAGTCTGCATCCAGTACGACGGCCCCCACGGCATCGACCCAACCGCGTCAAAACGTCGTGGCGTCGGTCAATGGTCAGCAGATTACACGGCAAGAACTGGCCGATGAATGCCTGCGGCGCTACGGCGAGGAAGTGCTTGAGAGCCTAGTCAACAAGCACTTGATCTGGCAAGCGTGCAACACGAAGGGCATCAAGATCACAAACGAGGATGTCGAGGCGGAGATCACTCGCCTGGCCGGCAAATTCGGCTTGGCAGCCGGTCGCTGGCTGACCATGTTGCGCGAAGAACGTGGAATCACTCCGGAACAGTACCGCCAAGAGATCATCTGGCCGACCTTAGCGCTGCGTGCTTTGGCAGCGAAACAAATCGTCGTTTCGCCGCAGGAGCTACAAGAGGCCTTTGAAGTCGAGTACGGCCCGCGCGTCAAGGTCCGCGCGATCACGGTCAGCTCGCGCCAACGGGCCGACCAACTGCGTGCCGAAGCGGCCAAGAACCCGGATGACTTTGGCGCTCTAGCCAAACAGTATTCCGAAGACCAAAGCGCGAGCGTACATGGCCTGATTCCTCCGATCCGCATGCATATGGGCAACGAGAATATTGAGCGAGCGGCGTTTGGCCTGCAAGAGGGCGAAATCTCGCAAGTCATCCAGGTGGCCAACCAGTACATCATCTTGAAGTGTGAAAAACACATGGAAGAGACCTACATTGCCGCGAAATTCCGCAGCGACGCCGAAACGCGCGTTCGCGACCGCGTGCAGGAACAAAAGTTGCGCGGTGTGGCGGCTCAGTTGTTTCAGCAACTACAGAAAGAATCGCAAGTCACGAATGTCATGAACGATCCGAAGCTGCGTCAGCAAATGCCGGGCGTCGCCGCCGTCATTAATGGCCAGAAAGTACCGGTTCAACAACTTGCGGAAGAGTGCATTCAGCGACACGGACAAGACGTCTTGGAAAGTGAAATCAACCGGCGTCTCTTACTGCAGGCGATGAAGAAAAAGAGTCTGCAAGTTACCGAACAAGATCTTGACTCCGAGATCGCGCGCGCTGCCGACGCCTACGGATATATGAAGAAGGACGGTACGCCCGATATCGAAAAGTGGTTAGCGGAAGTAACAAAAGAAGATGGTTCGACCGTCGAGCTATATGTCCGCGACGCGGTATGGCCGACCGTCGCACTTAAGAAGCTAGTCGATAACCGAGTGGACGTCACCGACGACGATGTCCAGAAGGGGTTCATCTCCAGCTACGGACCACGTGTCGAGGTATTGGCCATTGTCTTCAACAACCAACGTCAGGCACAAAAGGTCTGGAAAAACGCGCGGGGGAACCCGACCGACGAATTCTTTGGCGAACTGGCACACCAGTACTCCGCCGACCCCGTTTCGCGCGAGAACTTCGGACGGGTCCCGCCAATCCGCAAGCACAGCGGCCGCCCCGATTTGGAAAAAGAAGCCTTCTCGCTCAAACCAGGCGAGCTGTCGGGGATTATCGCCTCGGAAGATAGTTACGTCATCCTGCGCTGCACCGGATACACAACGCCCGTCGTCCGCTCGTTGGACAACGAGGTTCGCACCGAATTGGTCAAAGACATCCGGGAAAAGAAACTGCGTATCGCCATGGCCGTCGAGTTCGATCGACTCGTCGAATCGGCTGCCATCGAAAACTACCTAGCCGGGACTTTCCAATCGCCCGCCAAACCGCGCAAGACGAATACCGCCGCGAGACGTACCGGCGCGAATCCTCAAAGCCGATAGCAACTCGGCCAGTCCAGTAAGGCCAGTCCAGTTACTCGCGAGACAATCCATCTGGCCGCTAACGTCCAAGAACAGACGTCGGCGGCCTTTTTCCTGCGCCGCGTTCTGCTCGGCATGTTGAGCCCGTCTCGCGAGCTCATGCCTGTTTAGCCGATTGCCGCAATGGAATTGGGCACGGCCACCGACGGGCTTGCCCAGAAAGTGAACTCGCTCGCCCCGCCCCGTTGGGGCTTTTTGGTGTTGCGTTGTGTGGGAAGACTACCCAGGGTTACGCCCATGCTCGTATAGGGCTGTGCTTTCGGCACGGTTGGCGACCGTCAGGTTTTTTGCGGGGTACCGGCACACGATCCCGAGAAAGCGTCATGCACTCGCTGGCCGACACCACTACAATGGACAGATTCGTTCGCAGGTTCGACCACCGCGATACGTTCACGACGTGCCGGTCGGCCACTACTACTATTGGCAAGCAGATGTCTCGACAAGCGCATTGTCCCACTCTCCGAATTGCTCCCGCTGGCAGGTCAACGTTCGCGTACACGACCGCTTTGGAACACCATTGTCTTTCCGGCACGTGTGTGGCGTGCCGGAAGGCGGTCGCGACTTTGATCATCGCTTGCGTTATCGTGACGGCCACTTTCATCGGTGGTTGCCGGACACAAACCGACGATCACCAAGGCGCCGTCAAGCAGGGCAAGGACGTTCCACCCTTGTTCACCGAAATCCAAGAAGAAGTTGGCTTGCGATTCGTACACAATCCGGAGAGGCCTGGCACCTGGTTTTATCCTGAGATCATGATCTCTGGGGCCGCGATGTTCGACTACGATCGTGACGGTGACCTCGACATCTACCTGCTCAATTGTGGCGCGGCGATGATGAGTGGCGTCAAACGCGACCCTACGGTGGCCAGGAATCAGTTGTTTCGCCAAGAGGAGAACGGCCAATTCGTGGACGTCACGGACCAATCGGGGCTGGGCGACGAAGGCTATGGCGTTGGTGTGGCCGTGGGCGATGTCAACAATGACGGTTACCCCGACGTCTTCCTGACGAACTACGGTCAAGACCGCCTCTTCTTGAACGAGGGAAATGGCCATTTCAAGGACATCACATCATCGTCAGGAATCTCGAACGAGCGTTGGTCGGCAGCGGCCTGTTTTCTGGACTACGATCGTGACGGCTGGTTGGACATGTACGTTTCAAACTACGTCGATTATTTTCCGACGCGCAAGTGTTACGGCGCCAGTGGTCGGCGCGACTATTGCGGGCCAGTGGCATTCGACAAGACCGTCGATCGGCTATTCCGCAACACCACCGGCGACGCCCCGCCCGACGCGAACGGTTCGGCAAGTGGCGGAGTACGATTTCAGGACGTGAGCTTAGCGGCTGGGATTGCCAAGCGCGCCGGATCGGGGCTGGGAGTCATGACGTGCGATTTCACCGACGACGGCTGGCCCGACATCTATGTCGCCAACGACATGGTGGGCAATTTCCTATGGGTCAACCAACAGGATGGCACGTTTCGCGATGAAGCGTTATCGCGTGGCGTTGCGTATGATGCACTGGGACGCCCCCAGGCTAGTATGGGAGTCGCGGTCGGGGACGTGAACGAAGATCAGGTGCCCGACCTGTACGTCACACACATGGCAGGCGAAATGAACGTATTGTACGTCAGCGACGGTGTGGTCGGGTACCGCGAGATGGCGATGCGTTATGGGCTGAGCGCTTCACTACACCCGTTGACGACATTTGGAACCGCTCTGCTGGACATCGACCACAACGGCCTCGAGGACGTTGTGGTTGCCAACGGCAGCATGAAACTCCCCGATTCGGCGGTGGAGATCCCTTCTTTTTCGGACGAGCAGGCTTACTGGCAGATATTTGCCGAACACAACCAGGTTTTCTTGCACAATGAACCGGACGTATTCGCGCTCTACCAGAGCCGTCAGGACCTTTTCACGTCGCGCAACGAGGTATCACGCGGTGTGTGCGTCGGCGACATCGACAATGACGGCGATCTTGACCTATTGGTGGTTAACACTGCTGCCGCCGCTCGATTGTACCGCAATGATTCCAAGAAGAAAGGAAACTGGCTCCGCTTGCGTGTCTTGGAGCCTGACTTGGGGGGACGCGATGCGTACGGAGCTCGCATCACCGTGCGCGTGGGCAAGCGGAAATGGACGCGTTGGCTTAACCCTGGCGGAAGCTACTTGTCGAGCCACGATCCGACCGTCCACTTCGGACTCGGGCCGGTTCGTGAAATCTACCAGATTGAAGTACGTTGGCCCGATGGCAGTTGCGAGCAATTCACTGGTGGAGCAACCAACCAGCTGCGCGTACTCAACCATGGCACGTCTGCCAATCGGTAGCTGGATTGTCGGATTCGTCGTTGCAAGACCAACAAGAAATGATATCGACAGGCGCGCGATCTGAGTTCCTTACCGACGGTTTGACGCCCAACGGGAGGGAGCAGCAGCGCGGCACGGGCTTCTTGGACAGTAACCAACTCAACTGAAGACGCAAACGGCCACCGAGCAGGAAACGGCGCTTATGAAACGCCCTCCACGCCGCAAGAACAACCGCGGCCAATCGCCCCCCGAGCAACAACCAATCGGTTCGGCGGCGCCCGCAGCAGCGGGCAGCCGACGTCGCTTGGTATGGCTGTTGAGTTGTGGCATCATCCTGGTCTGCGTGGCAGCATTGATCCGTTATCGAGCCGAATCAAATCCAATGCTCCGCATCCCGCCGGTCGAGACCAAGGACGTGTTGCCCACCGTGGCCAAGGAGATTCGTTTGCGGCAAGAGGCGATCATGGCCGATCCCACGTCGCCGGAAGCATGGGGCACCTACGGCCTGGTACTGCTCGCACATGATTTCCGCGATCAGGCGGCCACCTGTTTTGCGGAAGCGGAGCAATTGGATGACACCGACTATCGATGGCCCTACTACTTCGGCATGACGATGGGGACGAAGGACACGGAAAAATCGCTGCAAGCCTTCCGGCGCGCGGTCCGGAAAGGTCCAGAACGCGTCACGATCCGCTTGCGGTTGGCCGAGTGGCTATTCGATCTGCGGCAACTAGATCAATGTGAGCAGCAAACGCGCAAAGCACTTGAGCTTGAGCCCGAGAATCCCCGTGCACAGTTGTTGATCGCTAGGTTGTTGTTCCAAGAAGGAAAGACGAAGGAGAGTCTGGCGTGGGCCGAGCGAGCTGCGCATTCGCCCAAAGGAGATCGCCGCGACGTATACGAACTACTGGCGCGTCTGTACATGCGGCTGGGCGACGCGGACGCCGCCAACGAAGCGGTCGAACGTGCAGAGCGACTGCCACGCGGGGTTGCCGTCTGGGACGACCCGGAAATGGGCCTCGGCGGAACGATGGTGCGCGACGCCTCGATCCTAAGCACGCTGGCCACCATACACTTGGCGCGAGGCAATCGCGAGCAATGGTTGAACTTGCTGCGACAGGTCGTTGAGCGGGAGCCCGACAACGTTCATGCGAAGGAAAAATTGGCAAATGGGCTGGTGGAATCGAAGCGGTACGACGAGGCTGCCAAGTTCATTGATCAGACATTGAAGGAATACCCCGACTTCTCCGAATTCGAGTGTTTGCGTGGTCAAATTGACATGGCACGAGGAGCCCCTGGGGCCGCACGGAAACGTTTCACACGTGCGGTTCGTTTGAAACGTGACTACGCCGACGCGTTCATGTGGTTGGGCCGAGCGTCAGCGGCATTAGATCAAAAATCGGAAGCGGTCGCCGCGCTGCGCGAAGCCGTCCGGTTGAGCCCTTCCCTGGCAAACGCTTATGATGACTTGGCAAGTGTGCTATTGGCGTCCGGCAGAGCATCGGAGGCGGTCGAATCAGCTCGCCGCGCCGCCGCTCTGAAGCCGGGCGACTATGCGATTGCCCTGCGGCTAGCACAAACGCTCGCCGCGACGAATCGCCCGGAAGAAGCACGACAAATCTTGAATTCGCTGATACTATCTGCCGAGGATCCCTCGGAAGCAAAGAAAATGCTGGAACAGCTGACACCATCGGGCACGGACGACGCGGTTTCCGACGAGCCCAAGCGAGAATCGCTGAAATGACGGCACAAGGACATGACGCAACACCTGGGCTGCCAAAAACGTGCTGATCTGTGGTGGTTCTGTTTGTCCCGTTTTTGTTCCGCGAGCGAGTGGTCGAAGTGCCCCGCATGGAGTGAGCTGGCAAGAGGACGGGACTGTGAGACGGGATTGCCGCCGGGCGAGATCCCAAACGGGCCGAGGCGAGATCGCATGTTTGGACGACCAAGAAGTTGAAAGCGCGAATAACATGAACTCCCAGAATTTGAATTCCGAAAAGACTGAATCTCAAGAAGCCGCTTCACAGAGCCCCGACTCGCAGAGTGAACCACCAGGCTGCGATGCTCCGGCCCCGTTCAACATCCGCATGGCGTCGCGCGTGGACCG
>JAJRVM010000039.1 GCA_024277285.1 Planctomycetota bacterium | reverse complement strand
CGCCGGCGTGCTGGCCATGGTGTTGGCAACGGCGGTAATCGGCGGCGTGTTAGCTTGGACCAAAGCACTCAACCGACGCGGCCTGGCCGTGGCTGGACTGGTCGTCGTGATTCTGGCGATTGCCCTGACCATCCATGGACATGATGCGTTGACCACGCGGGTTGCCAGGTTAGTTGGAGCTCGGTCGCTCGCCGAAGTATCGGCGGGCCGTCAGGTTATTTGGTCGGCGGTCGAAAAGGTGGTGAGCGAATTTCCCGTGTTGGGGGCGGGAGTCGGTACGCACCGGGATGTCTACCCGATGTATCTGGACCAGTACGCAGCGGTCGAGTTCACCCATGCCGAAAGTGGCTATCTGCAAGTACTGGAAGAACTGGGAGTCGTGGGACTAAGCCTGCTGTTGGTGGCGATCGGCGTCGTCGGCAATTGGTGCCGCGTCGCGTTGCTGCACGCGCGCGATACTCAGATGCGAATATTGGCGGGAGCGGTGACAGCATCGTTGCTAGTGAGTGCGTTGCACTCCGTGGTCGATTTCGTTTGGTATATACCGGCCTGTATGACGGTCACCGTCGTGTTGGCGGCATGTGCGTGGCGTTTGAACATGCTCGGGTCCAACGTTGCACCTGACCGTGAAGTACTGTGGGTATCTCGCCCGCTGTTCCTGGCCGGCGCACTGGGCACGAGTGTCGTGGCCATGGTCGTCATCACACTCAGTTTGGCGCCCGCCCGCGCCGCGCGCGACTGGGACCAATTCATCCGCCTGGCAGATCAGTGCCCCGAAACCCACTTTCCAGAAGACGCGTATTCGGGAACGAGCGGCGCAGGAGCACGACCGGCGGATTCCACATCGCCGGACATGGTCCTGAGTCGAACCTCTGCTGAACAGGAGGTACTCACCAATATCAACCGCATGATCGCTCACGTATCACGGATCCTGGCCGTCAATCCCCGTGACGCGCGGGCTCATTCGCGTATGGCAGCACTCTGCCTGCAAAGGTTCGACATCTTGCAACGCGATGCGGCCAATGCCATGAGTCTAACCGAGATCCGGGACGCGGCGCTCGAATCGGAATTCCCATCGCTAACGGCTCAAAACCAATGGCTCGACCGAGCAGTCGCGGAGAACCGGTCGTTGCTGGACAAGTCGCTTCACCATGCGCGACAAGCTGCTCGACTATCGCCACTGCAAGGCGAGCCGTACGTCTATCTGGCACAGCTTGGCTTTCTGGGTGGGGACGGGCACCGGGCAAAGTGGGCCTATCTGGAGCAGGCGTTACAGGTACGCCCCTTCAGTGATGATGTGTTAATGGCCACTGGTGGCGAGCTGGCATTGGCGGGCGACCTGCAACAAGCGACCGTCTATTGGCGCCGTGTATTTCATCACAGTCCGGTCTACCAAGAGCAAATCATTGCCATGTTCGCTCCTCAAGTTTCGGCCGATACGTTTTGCAAGACGTTCCAACCGGGATTGATGGGTGCGAAGCGGCTGTTCAATTACTACCGCAAGATCGGATTCGTGCCTCAGGCCAAGCGCGCAGGACAGTACTATGTTGCGCAAGTCCACGCGTTGGCGCGCGAGAACCCGGATGGACTAGATGCCGACCAATGGCTCGCATTGTCGGCAGTGCAAGACTATTTGGGTGACGATGGCGCCGTCCTTGGCTCACTGCGCAATGCGCTCGCTCAAGCGCCCACGCGATACAAAGTCCACCACAAGCTTGCACGCCAGTTACTACGGCAACGTCACTACGAAGAAGCGCGCCAGCATCTGCAATGGTGCCTGCGCCGCAAACCGTCGGACGCCGCTCTGCAACGCGATCTCCAAATCGCCTCGCGCATGGAAATCGCCCCCATGCGCCGCTGAGTTTCCTGCGGCGTTTGCGTGCATAAACGTGGCAACACCAGGCCGACCCAACGGGTCGGCGCTATGATAGCCCAGGGCGACGTGAGCCGCAGGCGAACAAAGGCCTGGGTTACCTACAATTTATCCACTCCACCTACCGGGCCGGGTTTTCGTACCATAAGACGCCCAGCTGATCGCGTTCCTCGCAGGCCAGAATATCCAGGTCGCCGTCGCCATCGATATCGAGTAGCTGCACGAGGTCGAATTTCACGCCTCGATCACCGCTCACGTCGGTCGCCTTCCACGGCCCGGCCACCGAGGCTGTTTCCCGCCGCAGCCAAGCGATTCCCGGCTTGCTCCGGTCGCCCTCGGTGTTCGCCGAATGGACAATATCGACCACTCCGTCCAAGTCGATGTCACCCACACGCACCGCCTTGCCGTGCGGAACGCCCATCGGGTTGGGAATCGCCAGCTCTTGCCAGACCTCCGCATTGCTCCGGTCGCGGCGGTACCACAACATGTGCCCCTCGCGCGTGGCGACCAAAACGTCTTTACGCCCATCGTTGTCCAGATCACAGAGATCCAAGAACATGACCTCCGAATGCTCGCCCCCCAACGCATGCTCGGACCATGCGCCAGGTCGAGCAGCGCGCTGCGGACCGGGATTTTCGAGCCAGAACACGCCGCGGTGCTTGCCCTTGCGATCTGACGCCAACAGATCCTGATCGCCATCGCCATCCATATCATGCGTGACCAATGACATGACCCAACCCGCAGGTCGCATCTTGTGAAACGTGTAGGCCCCCATATCTCGGGGTGCGGCGGGCGTTTCCAGCCAACCAATCACACCATGCCGGCCCTTGGCGCCGACGACCAGGTCCAATCCAAACCGGCCATCAATGTCCAGCGGCGTGGCAAACATCCACATTTGCTGGCCAGCCATTGCCGGCAGCAGTTGCGTCGACCACGCGGCAGCGTCCGCCAAACGCGACTCGTCACTTGGTGCCCAATGCACAAAAACGCTCCGAGTTGCACCTTCCGCACAGCTGACCACATCCAACATCAGGTCGCCATCCAGGTCGACCAACAGAGCGTCTTCCGGCGACTTGACGGTCCCCACCGTCACGCACGGCCATAAAGCGCGACACCGCTTTCGGCCTGGATAGAAATAGACGCGGATCACGCCCCCTTCTTCCCACGGCGTTACGATGTCCAAGTACCCGTCACCGTTAAGATCCGCCAGTCGCACGCCGTCCGCTCCACGTGAACTGGCATCGATCGTATGACGACGCCAATCGGCCGCAACGGTACTGCACAAGGACAGTACCGCAACCACGGCAAGTAATTCGACGCGATACCAGACAACTGAACGGCAAGTGGAAACCATAACGCATCTCCTCGCGTAACCAAGCCAATGGCTAACTGGACAGCGCCACTTTGGACGCAAACTCCAGACCCCAACGGCCTTGTGCCGTTGGTGAATCAGTTTGCATGGCTAGCCGGGGCACCGCCGAAAATCCCCCTTCTCTCCCGCGTCCGGCGGCAGACGCGGGAGAGAAGGGGGAAATCATATCAATTGCGATCTAGCTTGGCAAACTGATTCACCTGCCTGACAAGCAGGCAGGGGCCTTAAGGCCAATAACCTATTACCTAGTAACGTTTGCGTCGTGCCATCGGGCCAGCGAATGGAAAGCTCATCGACCTTTACGGCATCGCCGAGTCCGTACAGCGGCTTGACGCGCCATGCCACGCTGTGTCGAGTGCCTTGGGCGGTTGGCGTTCAGTTGTCTCGTGATGAGTGGCGCGCCGCTCAAGCAGCGAGTCACGGCTCGGAGAGCCGAGTCACACTGCGTCGGGTCACACTGCGTCG
>JAJRVM010000038.1 GCA_024277285.1 Planctomycetota bacterium | reverse complement strand
CCGTGCTCGACGCCCTGCACGCTCGCGATCAGGCGCGTGCGCGGCGGCCGTTACTGCTGCTCGGCGTGCTGGGACCACTCCTGTTGTTGGCGGTTATGTGCGTATTCGGCGCAATGTCTTACCTGAGCGCGCTGTCGACCATGCGTCAGGCCGTCATGAACAAAGTGTGGCAGAGCAACCGGTTCGCGGCAAAGTTCGTCGCTTCGGACGTCGCCAACGAGATCGATCGATACTATCGCGCGATCGAGGAAACAGCACGGGACGGTGACTTGCACACCTCGTTGACGGCCGTGGTCGACCAACTTGACGACGAACTGGTAACACTGGCGAATCCCAACTTGCCCGACACCGAGAAGTCACGTGCCAAGCAGCGTTTCCTGAAGGAACCGGCACGGCTCAAGCTGCAGCAACGCATTGATGCGTTGTATCAAAGCAAGATCGCGCCACTCGAGCAGCGTTCCCCGCCGCGTGCCGTCAGCTTGTTTGTCTGTGGGCCGCGCGGCACGCATTTGGCCGGTGCTTTCCCAAGTCGCAGCACCGCGACGATTGGCAATAACTTTGCCTTCCGGTCCTACTGCCACGGCGGTGTGCTGGATCTGAAAGACATGTCGGCGCGGCCACTACCAACCGAGCACGTGCGGGCGACATCGCTGTCGTCACCGCTGTTCAGCCAGCTGAATAAACGCTGGAAGATCGCCGTTTCCACGCCGATATACCGCATCGACGATCCGGATACACTGTTGGGTGTGCTGGTGTTGTCCGTCGATGTCGGGGAAGTCGTCGGCAACCGCCTGAATGTCGTCAGCACCGATGATGCTCAAGAGAAGAAGGGCGAAATCACCGAAACCGACCTGGCGGACTTCCGCTACCATTTTGCGATGCTCGTCGATGGCCGCTCCAACGGCTTTCGGGGAATGATCCTTGATCATCCGATGTTGCGCGAGCGGTATCAACCGGCGGAGGGGCTCGGGGCGGACTACAACAAGTTTCGCGTGTCGTTAGAAGCTTTGAGCGGCGGCGACCATGTCGTGAATGATCCGTTTGGTGAAATCGAAGGAGAGGCAGCGGCGAAGCGAAAATGGATCGCGGCATCGGCACCGGTCATCCTGCAACGCCGAAGGGCGGGCGGAGCAAGCTCGTCGCGCGATACCGGCTTGGTGGTCATTGTGCAGGAGGACAAGGATTACGCCACCAAACCCGTTCACGACTTGGACCGGCAATTGACGGGCAAGGCGGGCTTGGCCCTGTTGGGTTTCCTGTTGGTCGTAGGGTTGCTGTGGTATTTTGTACTCCACCTGCAAGGTGGCATTCTCTGGTGGCGACGGTCCCCGCAGGGCCCCGGCTCGTCGATCGCCAGTCCAACACCCGCCCAGTCGCGAATCACGGCCGTCGGCAAGACGCCCTAAGCGTGTGGCAGGCCGAAACGCAGCGCCACCTGGCATCCCGGGGAGGACTCGAGGCAACCGTCGCGAGACGCCAGCACGCTCGCTAGGCGACTGCAGGCTCGACGCCCGCCCGGTGGGCGTTTCCCAACAGGATGCAAGAGCGATGCTGGCGGCAAAGCCGGTCGATATGATCCGGAGCGTCGATATAGCCGATCCCCAACGACTCGACTGCGGACGACGCAAGCCCACTGAGCAGGAACACGTGAGCCGCATCACGTGCGTCCATGAGCAACCACGCGGAGAGTGCATCTTCGGATCGATCGGTACCGAGTCGTTTGCGCAGCTTTTCTTGGTCCTCGAATCCGGCCAAACGCCGTAGTGCTGGACCTGGCTTGCACTGCAAATCGGTACACAGAACGATCGTCCCGTCCGCCGCGCAGACTTGCTGCGCTGCATGCAAAGCGCGGCCAAAGTTCTCCCACGACTGATCGTCTTGCGGTCCTTCGATGGTCGCCACAACCAACTCGGCGCGGCGCGCCACATCGTATCCCCACGCGGCCTTGACCAACTTCTGGCCATGACGCGACACGTCTTCGTCAAGACCGGCCAGGACGTGTAATACCGTGTCGCCCGATCCGGCAATGACTTGTACGGTCAACTGGATCCCCAAGAGCCATGCAACGTCATTCGCTTCCTCGCGGCGCCGCCGTTGCTGCTTGCGCGAGGCGGTCGAATTGGGAGTGCGAAATCGTTGCTGAGTTGCGGTATCGGAAAATGTGGGGCAGAGCCCTCCGTGAGGACCGCAATAGAGAAGCGCCGTGTCGGGACGCAATAAGTTGACCGGCAACACCAAGTCGGCGTCGCAGAGTCGCCGATTCAACATAATGGGTTCGGCCTCTTGCGAGGCCGCCAAATAAGCGAGTTGTTCGCGGTCCTCCGGGTCGTGAACCGCGAATTCAACCCCCTCGGCGGCCGACGGGACTTGTCGGGGCAATCGCGTCAGGTGCGCATGTCGAGGGTCTTGCAGAACCGTAATGTGGTCTGCCGGGACGGCAGCTTCGAGCAGCGTGTGAATGACTCCAGATACCACATCTGGCACCTGGGGCACGCTGGGGTCGAGCGCGATTACGACGTGATCGCCAGGTACAACCGTTTGCTTTAAGGATGGAAAGCCCACTGGACTCTGCAAGGCCGCCGCCACCGCTGCGGCGGGGTCGGCGAGCACCCTGCCTGGCACGGTCGTACAGTCGGCCACCAATGCTTCGGGGGGCACGTTCAGTTGCAGGATCGATGACTCGCCGTATCGAAGCTGATGCATCATGCTTGTGTTGCCGTTTCGCTGAAGTTTCTCTAAGGTTCGGCCGAATCAACGAATGATAGCGATCTGTTTGCGCACAGGTCAAGCTGCGGACTCTAGGCAGCCAGGCAACTTCGCGAGGTTCCGGAACGAGCATTATCCGGGACTGGCAGAGTTCAACCACAGATCGCAACGGACGTTTGAACATGCTAGCAGACGTCCCAGTGCCACTCTCCGCGAGTGGCACTATCCACACGAGTGACACGATCCAACGAATCAGGGAAGGAAATGCCGTGTTGTCCGAATTTCACACTCGGTCTGGGAGTTTTGGGGCCCTATATTGGGCCACTTGCCTGTTCGTTGGATTCACGTGGGTAACCGGTTGCGCTCGGCAGGAAGCCCCCACGGCATCGTCTTCTCCGCGCGCCGACGATGTCATGAAACTGATGCTCAGCGCCTATCGCCACGCAAACCACTATCAAGACCGCGGTGTGGTGCAGTTACGATACCGCCGCAACGGGAAGAGTTTCGAGGACCACGCGCCCCTGGCCGTGTCCTGGCAAACACCGAACCGGCTGCGTGTGCAGGCCTATCAGGTTGATGTGGCGTGCGACGGCAAACAACTGCTGGGTCGCATCCAGGACGAAGCGACACAGGACTTTGATGGTCAAATCATTGTTCGTGACGCACCGGAGCGTTTGACGTTACGTGAGCTTTGGGAGGATGACGAAAACCTCAGCTTGGCTTTCCGCCAAGGTCTGGCCGGCTATCCCATGCAACTTGATCTGCTGCTATCCGAGGCACCGTTGGCAGCGTTGATGGAAGACGGCGTGCAGCGCACGCTGCTCGAGCCGGCCAAGTTGGATGGCAATGCGTGCTACCGCGTGAACGTGGCGACCGCAGACGGGGCTTTCGTGCTGTGGGTCGACCAGGAGTGCTTCGTGCTGCGGCGTGTCGAGTACCCCGCAGCGACATTCGCTCCCGAAATCGATGCGGACAAGTCGGTAAGAGACCTGCATCTGACCGTAGAATTCCGCGCCGCTTCGTTCGCAGCCGCACCGGCTGAGAGTCGATTCGCATACCGGGTACCGACCAGCGCCAAGCGGGTCAAGCGACTCATTCCGCCACCGCGAGAATTGCCCTCGGACCTGTTTGGAAAAACCACCGCACCATTCGCGTTTACATCATTGTCCGGCCAACCGGTTTCCAATCAGACACTGGGGGATCGCATCAAGGTACTTGTTTGGTTCAATAACCATCCTGCGTGCGAGTCGACCATTGAACAAGTAAACCAAGTCTATCAACAATACAAGTCGAACGATCGAATCGCCATCCAAGCGGTGTGTGCCGAGGCGTCGAGTTTCAGCAATCAGCAATTGGCTGCACTGGCTCAATCCTGGCACGTCGACCTGCCCATGGCGCGCGATCCGAAAGCACTCGGCCGCGATCTGTTCAAAGTGCCGTGGGCACCAACCGTGGTTGTCCTGGACGCCAACAACATCGTGCAAATCTACGAGGTGGGCGCCAATCCGAATCTGGTAGCCGAACTTCCACAGGTGCTCGAACAGCTGCTGGCTGGACACGATGTGGCGGCCGCAATCCTCGACCAGTTTCGGCAACAACGCACAAAGTACGAACGCGCATTGCAGCGTGGCGAACCCGAAATGGCGGCCTCAACGGCAAATGGTGCCGCCGTGGCAAGCGTTTCGGCGCCCAAACTGCTGCAGCTCAGGCCACTCTGGAACAACACCGATCTGCAAGCGACCGGCAACATCCATGCTGTGCACGATACCGACGGGGCGCTTCGCTTTTTGGTTCACGAAGGCTGGCGAACGTTGACGGAAATCGGGGCACAAGGCAATCTGTTGGCGCGACATGAGCTGGACTTGCCTGCGAAAGCAGCGGTAAGCCAAGTTCAAACCGCAGTCGATTCCGACGGCCAACGGTATTTCGTGGCTTGGTCGCTGCGTAGCCCGCAAGTGCATGTGTTCGATTCGCGTTGGAACCGCACGCTCAGCTATCCACCCGCCGGTACCGAGCATGAGGGAGTTCAGGACGCGATGTTGGCCGACCTGGACGGCGACGGACAGCTGGAGCTTCATGTCGGCTTCTGGGGCACGGCCGGCGTTCATTGCGTAACCCTCAGTGGCAACCGGCTGTGGAACAATCAGGACGTTTCCCATGTGATGTCGTTGATGACTTCGGCCCCCAACAACGGGCGCATGACACTGTGGGTTTCATCCGCATCCGGAGCAGTCGTTCGTTTGGATCATCATGGTCGCGGTGAACGGCTTGCCCAACATACCGGCCTGCTGATCCACCATCTCTTCCGCGGTACCGATCTTGGCGATGCCGCAACCGATACGCCCGGCCTGGGCGATTCGGCAGCGCCGTACTGCGGTATCTCGTACGGACTGGAAGGCCGGCGGTTGGCAATCGGGTTGAGTCCCGACGCAAAGTCGTTGTGGCGCTACAATTTGCCGGCCGAATCGTTCAGTACTCAGGTGCGGTTCGTCACCTCAGCACGACTCTTGGATGACCATGCGGCGCACTGGATGATCGCCGGTGGCGATGGCAGCCTGCACATTATCAGTCAGGATGGCCGATTTGCCGACCACTTCGGGACCGGCAAGTTGATTGCTGGCATGGCCGGCGGACGCTTGGCCTCGGCAGGCGTCATCGTCGTCAGCACTCCCGATGGCGTGCAGGCCTGGCAAGTTTCGCCGCCCGCAACCGCACGCGTCACGCGCTCCGGGCAGTAGGCCGATGCGCCCGTATGTCCGATTTTCCGAAATATTTTCCATGACGATTGGCACGCCAATTGCTTATATAGTTCGGTGCCATAAAAAACTGACCGACCTATCGGGGCTGGAACTGAGGAGAGGCAAATTTTTGGGGCCGGCCACAGAGAGGCAAACAGGCACGGCGGTTTTTGGCAATTTTGCGACGATGCCTGCGATTTTCCAACTCGGAACAGCTGGAAAGAGGCGGATGCGAACGAGGTAGAGGCTACTGAGAGTTCACGGAAACTTGTTTCCGTGCAATCTACAGGCGGGTTGGGAACGTGGTCCAATAGACGTTCCCACCTCGCCTGTTTTATTTTGCGTGTATCGTTTCGCAACAGGTGTTGCAAAACAATACACACGTTATGACCCGGTGGTGGGGGTACGGTGCGGCACTCATTGGCTTTCACATGGTAAATTGTGGAAAGTGAATCAGTTGCGAGAGTCTCTCATCACACTAGAACTCGGATAGAGCGCGTGGTGGCAGGTGACTGCCGCGACGCGGCACTCTTGCTACTATCCTCCTAGGTGGGAGAGTGGAACCCGGGGGCAATCGCCAGATCACCGCAAGTGCTCGAGTTGGGTAGCACGGGCCGGGCCAGTGTGCACTGGTCACTGTGCAACAACTGGGCAAGGCGGATTCTGGCCGGCGCGAATGGCAGCCGCGTTTTTTGAGCGACTGCACCGCGTAAAGTCCTGAACGCTGTCACCACAAGAGACTCCAGCATGACGGCCCGTCGCGGCCGTCGCACGATTCCGTACTGGAGCGACGAAATCTGCCAGAAGAGGTTGTCGACATGCGCGAGGCTAATGGTCGGAACATTTGGCGAAGAGCGGCAATCGCACGACTCCGTTGCTGCGTGTTGCTGCCAGTGACAGTAGCCATGCTGTGGGTACCGATATTCGCAGTGCCGTCAAACTGGGCGCCGTCAAACTGGGCGCCGTCAAACTGGGCGCCGGCAGTCTGGGCGCCGGCAGTCTGGGCAGCACGACCGCGAGTCGCCAAGGACTATGGATACTCGCAGGTCAAGCTGATCAACGACCACATTCAACGTGGCTGGGCGGACTATGCAGTAAAACCCTCGCCCCTGGCGACTGACAGCGAGTGGTGTCGGCGCGTGTTCCTGGACATCCTTGGACGCATTCCGTCCGTGGAAGAAGTTCGCGAGTATCGCGC
The DNA here is from genome assembly GCA_024277285.1 of Planctomycetota bacterium. Next base: position 24,431 of record JAJRVM010000038.1, on the reverse strand, counting down.
GAATCGCAACTCGAACAAGAAACGCGAGCTGGTCGATCGCCTGCTGTACGACGAGCGGTACATTAACGAGTACGCGCGCAATTGGACCACGACATGGACCAACATTCTGATCGGTCGCAGTGGCGGCACGGAACGAAACAGTTTCATAAGCCGCGCGGGGATGCAGAAGTACTTGCGTGATTCCATGGCGCGCAACAAGCCATACGACCGCATGGTGTACCAGCTGGTGACGGCCACCGGCACGACCACGCCGGGCACCGAAAACTTCAACGGCGCGACCAATTTTCTGGTGATGAAAGTCAACGAGGACAAAGGCACGCAGGCGGCGGCGATGACGGCCAAGATCTTCCTTGGTATGCAAGTGCAATGCACACAGTGCCACAACCATCCGTTCAACGATTGGAAGCAACGGAAATTCTGGGAGCTAAACGCGTTTTTACGCCAGACGAAAGCGATCCGCCCTCGACGTCGCGCTCAGGGGCCCAGTGAACCAGCTCGATTGGTCGATCGTGACTTCAAGGGCGAAGGGACCACGCCGCGCGAGGCAGAGATCTACTACGAATTGCGCAACGGTGAAATGGAAGTGGCCTATCCGGTATTTGTGGATGGGACCGCTATTGATCGCAGCGGAGTAGTGCAAGACACCGTGCGGCGCCAGGAACTTGGAAAGCTGATCGTCAATTCCAAGATGCTGGAAAAGACGATGGTCAATCGTATGTGGGGGCACATGCTTGGCTATGGCTTTACCAAGCCGATCGATGACCTTGGGCCACACAATCCGCCGTCGCACCCCGCGCTGCTGGATGCCTTGGCGGCCGAATTTCGCAAATCGAGTTTCGATGTCAAGCAGTTGCTCCGCTGGATCGCCCTAAGTCAACCCTACGCGTTATCAAGTCGAACGAACAAATCCAACGAAGAGCTTGACGACCCGACGTTGGGTGAACCGCCTAAGTTCAGCCATTTCTATATACGGCAGATGCAGGCCGAGCAGCTTTATGAGTCGCTCTTGGTGGCGACGGCGGCCGACAAAGCGCGCGGTGACTATGCGGCCCAAGAACAAGCCAAGAGCCAGTGGCTGCGTCAGTTTACCATCGCCTTCGGCACGGACGAGGGGGGGGAAACGACCACATTCAACGGCACAATCCCGCAGGCCTTGATGATGTTCAACGGCGATTTCATTCGCAAAGCGGTGGCGTTGGAGCCGGGTAACTTGCTGCGTGGCGTGGCCGACAGCGACCGCAAACCGGCCGACAAGATCAACTACTTGTTTGACGCCGGCTTGGCACGTCCGGCAAGTCGCGACGAAATCGCGGTGGCCAATCAGTTACTGGTCGCGCGCAAGGGGAACATGGCCGAAGCCATGCAAGACCTGTGGTGGGCCATACTCAATAGCAACGAGTTCATAATGAACCACTAAGACCGTGCTCTAACGGAGACGCGGTGCGGGCACACTTATCGGAGGCAAGACAATGCGGCATGAAAACACTCCCAAAGGCATGACACGGCGGCACTTTCTGTCCCATTTGGCCGGCGCCTCGGCGCTCACCGCGCCGGCACTTATGTTCGGTGGTGCACTGCGTGCAAACGCGAAAATGCTGCGGAAACGTGGTAAGTCGGCCGTCATGCTGTGGATGGGCGGTGGGCCGTCGACGATCGACCTGTGGGATCTTAAACCGGGCGCCGCCACGGGCGGACCGTTCAAGCCCATCAGCACTAGCGGTGATGCGCAAATCTGCGAACACATGCCCAAGCTGGCTAAACAGATGCACCACATGAGCATCATTCGGTCGATGAGCACGCGTGAGGCGGATCACGCACGTGGCACCTATTACATGCATACGGGATACGTACCCAATCCCAATGTCGATTATCCCAGCTACGGTGCCGTGTTGGCACACGAGCTGATCGATCAGCGCGACGACTTGGAGATCCCACCTTTCGTGTCGGTGGGCGGCGGTAGTGTGGGCCCTGGGTTCCTGGGAATGGCTTGGTCCCCCTTTACCGTCAGCAGCACCGGGCGAGTACGCAATCTGCGGATGGGCCTGGAAGAAGAGCGACTGTTCCAACGCATGGCGGCACTCGACTTGATCGAAAAACAGTTTATTTCACAACAACGCGGTAGCGCTGCGGCCGACCATCAGAAGATCTTGCAAAAAACACTCTACTTGATGACGAGCAAGCAGATGGAAGCGTTCAAAGTCAGTCAAGAACCGGCGCCGGCACGGGAACGCTACGGTGAAAATAATTTCGGCCGCGGCTGCCTCATGGCACGGCGTTTGGTCGAACAGGGCGTGCCGTTTGTCGAAGTGGATTTCGGCGGTTGGGACAACCATCAGAACATTTTCCCGACACTCAAAGACAACAAACTCCCCGCGATGGATCAGGCGATGAGCGCCTTGCTGGAAGACCTGGAACAACGCGGTCTGCTGGCCGACACGGCGATCATCTGGATGGGTGAATTCGGCCGCACGCCGAGAATCAACGGGAACACCGGACGCGACCATTGGGCGCGTGCGTGGAGTGTTTTGTTAGGTGGTGCCGGCATGAAAGGGGGCATTGCCGTTGGCAAGACGAATGAAGATGGCACGCGCGTTCTGACCGACCCGTATACGTCGGAAGATGTGATGGCCACCGTCTGCCAAGCATTGGATATCTCGCTGGAAACCACTTTCACTAGCCGTAGCGGACGGCCGATGCGCATCGCCAATAGCGGTAAAGTGATCCGAGAGCTGCTTGCGTAACCCAATTCTTGGTACGCCAACAAGCCTGCTGGAGCGTCAACGGTAAGGATCGACGAATCAATAACGGCCGTGTTTGTTCAAGGATTACGGACTGTCTTGTTTCCCACGTCATGGGTGGGAAGACAGGTATTTCTTGACCGATACATAAGTCAACAACGGCACACAGGACAGCAGGGCCGCCAGCCGCCTCCGAGTTGCCGCTCCGGGCACCATTGACCCGCTCCCGTTGGTCGCTGGAGCTTTTTTAAGAGTTAACGATCTCTAGATTTAGTAACAGAGTGGCCCGCGCACAACCGTTTTGCCTCGTGGCACTCGATTCCAGCCGTTGACGCCCCGCCTGGCGGCATGGATACTGGTAAGCTCGCGGATCAATGTTTGCCAATCGCCCCCCCCTCTGGATTGCCAATCCTGCTCCCGCCAAGACCATTTCAGACTGCACCTGCCTGGCTGAACAGCTAGCGTGGCGTCGACCGCCAGACACGTTGCGAGGCCGCCGCGTCGTTGCATCTGCGCCAATGCTCCCCAACTGAGATGTCCCAGACAAGACACCGCAGACGCCACACGTTCGCATCGATGGTCTGACCTTGGCTGCAGAGTGCCAAAGTCCGATTCGTGCTGAGGAAAGTTGCCGACTGTGCATGCACCGATAACCACTGCTCGCGGGACACTGCGTCCCATGCTACGACTGGCTTGGCCCGTGCTGGTCGAGCAGTTACTGGTGATGATGGTCGGACTGGTCGATTTGTGGCTGACCGGAAACTATCTTGCTCGGCCTCACCTGGCCGCTATTGGCCTGATGTCGTATGTGTTGTGGCTGATCCCTTCCATCTTCGGTATCGTTGCCATTGGTGCCACGGCACTGACGGCCCGCTTCGTGGGCGCGCGCGACACTGAATCTGCAAACCGCGTGACCAATCAAGCGTTCATTGCCGGCACGGCACTGGCGTTCCTGGTCACCGTCACGGTGGCGCTATACAAAACGCAGTTTGTAGCGCTGACCCAATTGAAGATGGATGCGGCGCCGTTGGCGGTCGAGTACATGTCGATCATCGTGTTTGTCATTCCGGCAATCATGGTCCAAGTGGTTGGGATCGCTTGCTTGCGTGGAGCAGGCGATACGGTGAGCGGTTTTCTGGCGATGACGGCCGTCAACGTCGTGAACATTGCCGTCGGTGCCGCACTGGTCATCGGATTGGGCCCCTTCCCCTGCCTGGGTTGGTCCGGTCTGGCAATTGGAACGGCATGCGGTTACGTTACCGGGGCCGCGATCATCCTGACCATGCTGATCGTCGGGCGATGTGGGTTGCGGTTGCAGTGGAGCATGTTGCAGGTCGATATCGATTGGCTCCGAAGACTGCTCCGAGTGGGGTTGCCCGCAGGAATCGACCAAACCGCGATCGTCTTCTGCCACATTTGGTTCTTGTCGATCATTAACTCGTTAGGCACCTTGTCCTCTGCGGCCCATGGACTCGGAGTGCGAATTGAATCGCTGGCGTACCTGCCAGGACTGGCGTTCCAAGTGGCCGCCGCCACCATGGCTGGCCAGTTTTTGGGAGCGGGAGATCACCGCCGCGCATCACGAAGTGTCTGGATGGCGGTGGCCGTCGGCGGCGGTTTGATGTGCGCGGCGGGTGCCTTGTTCTTCTTTCAGGGCAAGTGGTTGACCGGGTTGTTCCTCGGGCAACAGGCCGAGCAAACCGCAGTCGTGACCATTCGCTTGCTGAAGATCGTGGCGATCGCGATGCCTTCATTCGCGCTCGGCACAATCCTAACAGGTGGCCTGCGTGGGGCCGGCGACACGCGTTGGCCGCTGCTGTTCACATTTATCGGATTCCTCCTGGTCCGAATTCCCCTGGCCTACTACCTTGCCTGGGACCAGTTTACGGTCCCTTTCACGACCTGGACGATTACCGGTGTCGGAATGGGCGTCGTGGGTGCCTGGTACGCCATGCTGATCGATTGCTGCGTACGCAGCATCATGGTCTTCTGGCGATTCACGCACGGCGGTTGGAAACGCGTGCGCGTCTAGTCGTGCGCCACCAACGCTATCGCCTGGCGAAAAACGCCACGAAAGTGCTAGCATTCCAGCAGCACGCAACCACCCATTCACCCCAGCTTAGCTAAGCTCGCACTGCGCAGCGATTTCGACGTCTGTCTGCCGACGAATTCGCGTTCTTTCATGCGATCGTTTTTGCTATGCTCCCCCACCATCTTTTGATGTTTGAAACAATCAACGAATCGCACCTGCTCTCGAAAAACCATGTTTCGGCAACACTACATCTACGGTACTTACTGCGTGGCACTCCTATTGGCCATTCTTTCGAGTGGTTGCGGGAGCACGAAATCGCGTTTGGCAACGCAACAGTTGTTGATTTCTGATGCCGTGGACCGATCGATCGCCAGCATTGACTTCCGTCCCCTAGCCGGTCACCACGTTTATCTTGATACGAAGTACATCAAGACCGTGAAGGGACTCGGGTTCGTCAATTCGGACTACATCATCAGTTCGCTACGGCAACAGATGCTGGCCGCCGAGTGCTACCTGGAGGAGGAGCGTGAAAAGGCCGAGTTTATCGCCGAAGTGCGTGTGGGAGCCTTGGGAACCGACGCGCACGACGTGACGTATGGAATTCCGGCGAGCAACGCATTGAGCAGTGCCGCCTCGTTGGTTCCCAACGCGCCACCGATCCCCATGATCCCCGAAATCTCCCTCGGCAAGAAATCGGACGAAGTGGCTGCCGCCAAGATTGCCGTGTTTGCATATTACCGCGAATCTCGACATGCCTTCTGGCAATCCGGCCTGGCCCAGGCGAAAAGCTCGTCCAAAGACACCTGGATATTCGGTGCAGGCCCATTCCAGCGCGGTTCGCTTCGTCGCGGAACGCAATTCGCGGGTGAGGACTTGGGGATTCCGATACTGACGCGCGGTTCCGACGATGAAGCCGAGGGGCAGTACGAACAGTTCGTGGGCCAACGCACGTTTGCCGATCGTGCCGTTGCCGATTTAGCAGCGGAGCCACCAAAAACGCCGGTCCAACCGGTAAGCCAGCAAGTACCGTCCAAAGATCCGGCCGACAAACAAGCTCAAAGTCCGGCCAAACCGCCGGTAAAATCAGCTGCCAAACCGTCGCCAAAAACGCCCGAACCAACGACCAAGCGATAACTCCAGCACGGCATGCGCGATGCCATTACCGAGCCTCGGTTTCGCGTACACGGTCGTGCAAGATGATCCAGCAACACAAGTCAACGGCAGGAGTCAAGCAAGCGACGATCCGCCTTGAAGTGGTGAAGAAGATGGTCCGAAGCACCTTCCTTCTCCAGGGTTTCAGCGCGGTATTTTTGGATAGCAGTGATTGAAAACAGCGTGACTGGAAGGAACCAGTCTGTTTTGACCAACGAAAGGACTCGGGCGCAAGGAAGCGATCGGGACTGCAGATCGAGCATGCATTGCCAGCGGCAACTCGACCTGCCAACTGAGCGGTTCTTTGTGCCGGGAAGGCACCAACATGAGTCATGCCAACCTTGCACCGCGAATTCTCATCACGCGGTTGAGCGCCATCGGCGACTGCATTTTAACGTTGCCCCTGGTATGCACCTTGCGAGACCACTTCCCCAACGCATCACTGGTGTGGGCAATCGAACCGTTGGCGGCCAGGTTACTAGGTCAGCATCAGGCCGTTGACGAATTCCTGGTCATCCCCAAAGGCTGGCTGAAATCCCCACGCACGATTCGCACGTTGCGGCATCAGCTACGCGCGCGGCAATTCGACTATGTCCTGGACCCGCAGAGTCTCACCAAGAGCAGCGTTCTTGGCTGGCTCAGCGCCGCGCCGCGCCGGATCGGTTTCGCCGCTCCACGCGGCCGCGAAACGGCTCCCTGGTTGAACCGTGAGACGATTGACGTGGGAGACTTGCATCTGGTCGATGCCACGCTCAGACTGCTGGAACCGTTGGGGATCGAGCCAACCAAGATTCGATTTGACGTACCGATATCGGCTGACGTGGAGGCACGAACCGAGCAGTACTTGCAGCACGCATTTCTTACCAAAGGGTATATTACCATCAACTGTGCGGCGAGCAACGCCGCGAGAATCTGGCCGGCAAGGCGTTTTGGCCGCGTCGCCAGGTACTTGGGCGAACAGTACGGTCTGCCGAGCGTGGTGACGTGGGCCGGTGCCAGCGAAGCAGAACGGGCCGCGCACATCGTCGCCAAATCGGGAGGGCATGCGCTGCTGGCCCCCGACACGTCTCTGCAAGAGCTGGCCGCCTTGCAGCGGCGGGCACGTTTGATGATCGGATCCGACACGGGGCCGCTTCATTTGGCAGCCGCCGTCGGCACGCCCTGTCTGGGGCTCTATGGGCCGACACGTGCCGCACGTTCGGGGCCGTACGGGTCGGCACACTACACGATCGAGAGTGAAGTGCCGCCACAGCAGCGACGGCGCCGTCACGACGATACAATGATGCGACGGATATCTGTCGAGTCGGTATGTGAAGCATGTGACGAGCTACTGACCCGACAGGCAACACAACACCGTCGCCAATCCGATGCGGCATGATGTGAAACGAGGTTTGCCAGTCGATGTTTTCGGCCGACCAATACGAACTACTGGATGTCGGCGATGGCCGTCGGCTGGAACGCTTTGGGCAGTACGTTCTAGACCGCCCAGCGCCGGCGGCAGAACGGTTTCGTCGCCAACGTCCCACGTTGTGGAAGGAAGCAGACGCTTTTTTCACGAGGCACTCCGCGACACGTGGCCTCTGGCGACAACGCAAAGGGATGCCGACCACTTGGAACATCCATCACGAACGGATTGTGTTCGAGTTGAAGTGCACCGAATCGGGCGCGATTGGTGTCTATCCCGAACAAGCCGCCAACTGGGATTGGATCGCCGCGCAAGCAAGGCGTTCTTCACGGCCGCTGAAAGTCTTGAATTTGTTCGGATACTCGGGTGGCAGTACGCTGGCAGCGGCGGCGGCCGGCGCTGAGGTGGTCCACGTGGACGCGGCGCGCAGTGTGGTCAGTTGGGCGCGACGCAACGCCGAACTCGCTGGATTACATAACGCCCCGATCCGCTGGATTGCCGACGACGCGCGCAAGTTTGCGCAGCGTGAAGTGCGCCGAGGCGTACAATATGACGCAGTGATTCTCGATCCGCCAACCTACGGCCACGGCTCCAAGGGCGAATCATGGAAACTGACGCACCATCTCGGTGGTTTGCTCCGTACCACGCGTGCATTGCTCCAGCAACATCGAGCGTTCGTGCTGCTGACATGCCATGCACCCAGCATCGGACCACCCGAATTGGAAGCGCTGCTGACCGAACACCTGTTCGGGCATTGTCACGGTGGCGTCGTGGCGAAACGGTTGTTCTTGACCAATCAAGCCGACCAGCGATTGGCGGCCGGCGTCGTGGCACGCTGGCCCGGTTAATGCCCCCGCCGGTCGTCCAGCCAACCACACGCTTGAAACCCTGATGCCTGAGAAACGCATGCCCATTCACATTCGCAGCGCGCAGAACGAACGAATCAAGAAGGCCGTGCGTCTACGCGACCGACGTGGACGCCAGCAGCAGGGACGCATTATTGTCGATGGCTGCCGCGAAGTGGGCCGTGCACTGCAAGCAGGTATACAGCCGTTGGAGCTATTCGTGCGTGACACGTCCCTGCACCAACTTGAGATTGCTTCGTTGCTCACACCGCTAGCTGATCGCGATGTCAGCCCCACACTAGTTACTCCCGATGTCTTTGAAAAAATCGCGTTTGGCAATCGGTCGGATGGCATTGTGTTAATCGCCGCCGAGCCCCAGCAGACGCTTGGCGAGTTGGAATTGGGCACCGATGCATTGATCTGCGTCCTGGAACGGCTCGAAAAACCAGGCAACCTGGGCGCCATCTTGCGCACCGCAGATGCCGCGGGGTTGGCCGCCGTTGTCGTGGCAGATGGTCACACCGACCTGTACAACCACAACGCCATTCGAGCCAGTATGGGGGCTATCTTCCAAGTTCCCGTATGTGCTGCGCCTTCCTCCGAAGTAATCGCCTGGTTACGCGACCAGCAATTTGCCGTCTTTGCGGCACGCGTGGACGGAGCAGTGCACTATGCCCAAGCGAACTATTGTGGCAGATCGGCCATCGTGCTAGGCAGCGAATCACAGGGGCTCTCGAACACCTGGCAGGGGGCGGGGATCACCGCCGTTGCGCTGCCGATGAAAGGAATCGTTGACAGCCTGAACGTCTCGGTAACCGCCGCAGTCCTTTGCTACGAGGCACTGCGCCAGCGCGATAACACGGCACGTTGACGCGATCCTCGCGTGACGCGCGTCTTTTCATCAGCGTCTATCCACGTTTATTAGCGGTCCCTTCCCAAATGTGCCGATCGCGCTCTCGTTTCCGTGAACGGCTACAAGAAAGAAGTGCAATGCGAACGTTCTTTCTGAGTGTCGTATTCCATCCGTCACCTGCTGGCTGCGTCCCTGCGGTGCCGTTCCAGCTGAGCCCGTTTTCCGCCTTGCGATTGCACTCTACACCTTCTGGCTTTCCCCAAAAAACGTGAGTGGGCAAGTTAAATTCCCCCTACCTTCTCCAGGTTGATTCACTTGCAAGAAAGTTTCGCTAAATGGAAAAAATCGCATTAGACGCACGACCCGTTTTTCGGTAACGTAAGCGGTTAGCTGGGCAAGACAAGCTCGGTACGTTGGCCATTGTTAAGGGTAATGGCTCAATGGCAACGTGGGGCGTAGCGGAGTGATTCGTCGTTGTGACCTCGAGAACCTTCTCGGGCATGCGCATGTCGGGTAAACGTCGCGTCGAGCGACGCGGATACGACCAAGGTGCGCATGAAACACGATCGCGTTTCGCGTTGGCTTCCCTGCCATGTGTTTGGCTGCGTTTTGCGCGAACAACGACTTTACCCGAGTCGAAATGATTCGGCGAGGTTTCGCTCCGATTCACTTATTGAGAACGGCGGGCTGTAATGAGTGAGCCATTGTATTTCGAGAACTTGGCCGAAGGTGACAGCTGGCGCAGTTTCGGACGCACGATTACCGAGGCCGATGTTGTCAACTTTGCCGGCATGACCGGCGACTACGATCCGCTCCATGTGGACCACGAGTTCGCTCGGCAAACGCCCTTTGGCAAACCTATTGCCCACGGGCTGCTTGGCTTGTCCTTCGTTGCTGGGTTGTCGAGTCATTTCCCGTGCGTTCGGACGATCGCATTCATGAAGATCGAGAATTGGGAGTTTCTCAAGCCGATCTATATTGGCGATACCGTCTTTGCGGAAACGGAAGTCATCAGCAAACGCTTGAATGGGCGGCGCACGGGATACGTCACTTGGTGCCGCCGGTTAGTGAATCAATCGGGCGACGTGGTGCAGTCAGGAGTGTTTCAAACCCTGGTCTCCGTCGAGAACGCAAACCGCAATCGACGTGATGCGGCGCCCAAAGATGCCACCGCTTCAACCGCTCACATGCCAGCCAAACGCGTCGCCGGTTGAGCTCACCGCATGCCGCTTCCAATGGCAATGCAAACAGGTCATTGCGATTCGAGTTGCGTGGCGTAGATTCGGGCCGCTGCAAGCGTGTTCTTGAGCAACATCGCGATGGTCATGGGACCGACACCACCCGGCACCGGCGTTATGTGGGACGCAACGGCGCGGACGGCATCGAAGTCGACATCGCCCACAAGCCCATCGTCAGTTCGATTGATGCCAACATCGATGACGACCGCTCCCGACTGCACCATATCGGCCTTGAGGAAGCGTGGCACTCCGATGGCGGCGACCACGATATCGGCCTGGCGTGTGATTTCCGCCAGATTCGCGGTGCGGCTGTGGCAGACCGTCACGGTAGCATTGGCGGCAGTCGGTCCGAGCGAAGAATCGCGTTGCATCAACATCATCGCCAGCGGTTTGCCCACGATGTCGCTCCGGCCCAGAATCACCACATGTTTGCCACGCGTCTCGATACCCGAACGTTGGAGTATCAGTTGGATTCCATGGGGCGTGCATGGCAGGAATCGCGGACGGCCTTGCGCGATACGGCCGACGTTCTCGGGATGAAACGCATCGACATCCTTCAGGGGAGTTACCGCGTCGAGTACCCGCGCCGCGTCGATGGCCGAGGGTAAGGGCAGCTGGACCAGGATCCCATGCACTTCGGCATCAGTATTGAGCCGGTCGATCAGGCCCAGCAACTCGCCCTCGCTGGTATCGGCCGGTAATTTGTGTAACCGGCTGGCCAGCCCAGCGCGTTCGCAGGCGCGTTGCTTGTTTCGGACATAGACCTGACTAGCGGCGTCCTCGCCGATAAGAACGGCGGCCAGGCAGGGCGTAACTCCCGTCTGGGCCGTGAACTGCGCGACATTCTCGGCAATTTCTGAGCGAATCTGTTTGGCCAACGCTTTGCCGTCAAGTAACTGTGCCGCCACAATTGCCTCCCCTGTGTGAACCGCTAAAGAATGCACTCTGAACCAAGAAGCCAGCCAGTAACGATTTCCGCGTCTTTCGCCCCCTGGCCAGGCTTGTCACATCGGCCATTCTATCGCATGCCGCACTGGCAGGGCAGAGCCTCACGATAACCGGCGTAGTGGTTACCGCCTGCCAACGATATACTCGATGCAGCAGTATCACGCCTGGGGCCAAATTGGCAACGGGTGTGTCGGCACCCGTTGGCCACCACCGCAGTCCCGCTGGGGAGGACAAACGAGATTGAATGGCCGACAAGAGACAAACACTGGCCTGGTCGAAAAGTCGAACAATGGGAGGACTGGGCCTGTTAGGTGCTTGTTGGTTTGTTGCGTCAGAATCGAGGAGATGTCTGCAAGGCAAGCCCCGAAAGGGGCACGCTATGATAGCCTACCCATGGAGCACGGTCGCCGCGCATGCGGCCGACCTCGCGGAACCCTAGGAAAGGCACCCCGCACACCACCGGAGGCCTGAAAGGCCACGCTACGGGAAACGTCCAGCGCGGCCCTTCAGGCCGCAGGGGTGTTTTTCTTGGGGCGGGTTCACCTAGGCCTCCGCCCGTCTTGGGGCGGGCGCCGACCTAGGCTATCATAGCGCCGGCCTTTCAGGCCGAAGCCAGTGAAAGAAAAATAGTGAAAGAATAGCAGCGCAACAAAGGCTGCAACAACGACTTAAGAAATTGACCACCCCAGGCAAACACGGGCCCAGGCAAACACAGGGATGAGAACGCGCAACGACGTGCAACGAGATTGGCTCCGTACGCCACATTGCGCGCGAGTCGACCGACTCGCGGCAGTCCTGTTACGCGTTCCAAGTACAATCGCCCCGCTGCAACGCTCGAAGTAGCAAGAGTTGCTCCGCGGAGTATCAACGAAAGATCACAGGTGCGATGACGAACGAAACGACGAACGGACCGAAGCGTAGTGCGGTCGAGCGGATCAAGGAGTCGAGCAACTACCTGCGTGGTGAGATCGCCGCCGAGTTGAACGACGGGACCGATCATTTCAGTGGCGACAGTGTGCAGTTGTTAAAGCACCATGGAACCTACCAACAAGACAATCGCGACGAGCGCGCTGCGGCGCGTGCCGCCGGAGATTCATCCAAGCATTACAGTTTCCTACTGCGCACACGTGTCGCGGGGGGGCGGTTGACTGCCAAGCAGTTATTGGCCGAATTGGACTTGGGCGATGACTTGGGCAGCGGCACGCTGCGGATTACCAGTCGCCAGTCGCTGCAATTACATGGCATTCTGAAATCGGATCTGCGCACGGTGATTCGCCAGATTCAAGCCGCGCACCTGACGACACTGGGCGCCTGCGGGGACGTGAACCGAAATGTCATGTGCTGTCCCGCACCTTATGCCGATTCCGTTCACCAGCAAATGCAGGCGTTGACGTTGGAACTGGCCAACACGTTTTCGCCCCGTACGCGTGCCTATCACGATCTTTGGTTAGTGGACGAACAATCGGGCGAAAAACAACTGGTCGACGGTGGCACGAACAACGTTGGCGCGAACAACACGAGCGCGAATAACACTGACGCAGAAAATGCAGATGCAGCGCAGGAAGGCGAAGAACCATTCTATGGCAAGGTCTATTTGCCACGGAAGTTCAAGATCGGCATAGCGCTGCCGGACGACAACTGTATCGACATCTATACGCACGATGTTGGCCTATTGGCAATTGTCGAGCAGGGTACGATCGTCGGCTACAACGTCCTTGTCGGCGGTGGGATGGGAGTCACTCCGAGCAATAAGAAAACCTATCCGGCACTCGGCAAGAAACTGACCTTTGTTACACCGGAGCAGGTGGTAGCCGTTTGTCGGGCGGTAATTGAAGTCCAACGCGATCACGGCAATCGGGCAGATCGCAAGATCGCTCGACTCAAGTACCTGGTCGATCGTCTGGGGATCGACCCGTTTCGTGCCAAAGTGGAGACCGCTTACGGCCAGTCACTGCCGTCGCCCCATGCCGCTGACGTTCAAGAAGTGATGCATCACATGGGCTGGACTGAACAAGGCGATGGAAGGCTGTGCTATGGGCTCAACATCGAGAACGGACGTATTGCCGACACTCAGCAACACCGCCTGAAAGCGGCGATCCGAGAAATCTGCCACAGCCTGTCGCCCGGCATTCGCCTGACGGCCCAACAGAGTATCCTGTTCACCGACATCCAGCCGGCGGATCGTGACAAGCTGGAAGACATTTTGACGCAGCACGACGTCACCTTGAGTGATTCGGTGGCGGCGCCCAGAAAATGGTCCATGGCTTGCGTGGCATGGCCCACATGCGGTTTAGCGATTACCGAAAGCGAACGTGCCCTGCCGGGAATCATGGACCAGATTGAGGGTATCTTGGGCGATCTCGGGCTCGATCGGGAAGAGCTCACGGTGCGCATGACGGGGTGCCCTAATGGCTGTGTGCGCCCCTATAATGCAGATATCGGCTTAGTTGGCAAGGCACGCGGGCGTTACACGATGTTGCTCGGGGGCAATCGGCTTGGGACTCGGCTTAATTTCATCTTCAAGGACCTTGTGCCTGCGGACGAGCTTGTAGCCGTTCTGCAGCCACTGTTTGCGTACTTTCAGCAGAGCCGAGAACCGAACGAGTCGTTCGGAGATTTCTGTTCTCGCAAGGGGAAACAAGACCTTCTGACGCGGTTGGAACAAACCGACTGAGAACGATGAGACGCAATCGTCGTCAAGCCGTTTTCGGCAAGACAAGCATGTGGTTTCTGGAGCATGGTGAATTGGCTGTTTGGTGCGTCAGTCACGAGTGCAGACGGAGGCGCAACCGGTAGCTTGTAATCAATCCAAGACGATCCCAACACGTCGAGTTCATTGGCTAGAGAGGCAGGAAAATATGAAACTAGCGAGATACCGTCATCCCACAGGTTCGACCGGCGTCGGGGTCATTCACGATTTCGTGCTCACTCCGCTCAGTCTGTCAGGTGGTCAATACAATTGCCTGGCCGACATACTCGAAGCGGACAACCCGGCGGAAGTGGCCGATTTCCTGGCCGATCCGGGGCAGCAGATTTCGCTCGGCAAAGTTTCATTGTTGCCGCCAATCGACCGCCAGGAGGTGTGGGGCGCGGGGAGCACTTACCGCCAAAGCCAAACGTCCCGAGGTGACGAGTCTTCCGTCGCGAGTGCCTGCTACGACCAGATCGGCCGCGCGCCGCGACCGCAGATATTCTTCAAAGCAACGCCCCATCGTGTGGTTGGCCCGAACCAGGCCGTCCGTATTCGCAAAGACTCGACGCGGACGGTGCCCGAGCCAGAATTGGCACTGGTACTGAATTCGCATCTGCAGCTGGTCGGCTTTACGATTGGCAACGACATGACGTCGCGCGACATTGAATCGGAGAATCCGCTCTATCTGACGCAAGCCAAGACGTTTGATGCTTGCTGCAGCTTGGGTCCGTGCATTACACTGCCGATCGCCATGCCGCCGGAAAAGGAAATCGACATCGAGATGCGGATCCGCCGTGGAGAGGACTTGGTTTTTGAAGGTAAAGTCTCAGCCGGGCAAATGGTGCGCAGCTTCGACAACTTGATCTCCTGGCTCGGACGCGAAAGCTCGTTTCCGACAGGAGTTATCTTGCTGACCGGAACAGGAATACTCCCGGAAAAGGATTTTGCACTCGCGACAAACGATTCTGTGGAGATTACGGTTTCAGGTGTTGGAACGCTAATCAACTCGGTAGTACAAGGCTGAGTCGCAGTGCGGATTCGAGCGTGCTCGTGCTGAGCGCGAGTAGGCTCAAAGATGTCTGGGCGACAGCGAAACCAGCCATCACGACGTTGGCGACCCGCCGTCGCGCGGTCTTTTTTTCACATGGTCGAAAAGCCGTGGACCGCGTTCCAACGAATTCACTTACGTGCGACAAATCATGCTCGCCAAGGAGACTCTCGTGACAACGCGACTTTACGTGATTCCAACGCTCATTCTCCTCGCGATGCTGGTGGCATTGCCAAGCGTAACGCCGCCACTCCGCGCGGCCGAAGACTCTCAGGCGGATTTAGATAAGGCAGTCGATCTGAAATTCCAAGCGACAACTCCAAGGCAACTCGATCAGGTCGCCAAGTTGTGCGAACAAGCCATTGAAAAGGGACTCAACGCCGACGACGAATCGTTCGCGGTGCGATTGCACACCGGTGCTCTGTACGAGCGCGTGCGACCGCAAGTGGAACTGCTTGCACGAGCGCGCCGATTACCACCCGAGTTGAAGGAACGCCGCAAGACCCTCGTCGCCGATCTGCGTCGACTGTTGAAGTACGACGACAAGTTCGGCCAGGCATACCTCATGATCGCGCAACTGGAAGGGATCGACGGCGGTGACCGCAAGGCAGCACGAATCGCCGTCGACAAGGCGATTGAGCGACTGGAAAAAGACAAGAAGTCGCTCGCCGAAGCGTTTCTTGTGCGTGGGCAGATTCAGGAGCGCGAGGAACAACGCGTAGCCGACTTCGACCGCGCCGTCGAATTGGACCCCGACAACGTCGCCGTGTGGCAGACGCGTGCTTTCTATTACCTGGTCCGTGGCGAGGTCGACAAAGCGATTGCCGACTTCAACAGTTTGCTCCAGCGAGATGAAAGCAATCTGCTCGCTCAACTGGCCATTGCAGACACATTGATGAAACTGGGGGATGCCGGCAAAATTGACGAAGCAATGAAACACGTCAATCGCGTCATCGAAACCAAACCAAACGTCGTCGCGTTGAAACTGCGGGCACAATTGTGGACCAACAAGGAACGACTCGATAAGGCACTGGAAGATGTCGAAACCGCCATGAAGCTCGCTACTCGAGACCTTGAGCTTTACCTGATGCGAGCGCGGCTCTATCACCTGGAAGGACGGAATGCTCTGGCCAAGGAGGATGTTGAGAAAGTGCTGCAAGTGCGGCCGAACTTCCCGCCTGCATTGGATTTACGCAGCACCATCGCCGTCGCAATGGGCCAATTCGATGCGGCGATCGCCGATATCAAGACTCTACTCAAACAGGAACCTGACAATACGCTCTACAAACTGCAGTTGGCGATCTACCTCAATGCCGCCGGAAAGTCGGCGAGGGCTGTCGAAGTGTTTTCCGATGTCCTGAAAACCGACCCGGGCAACACCGTCGCTTTCCGGGGTCGAGCCGACGCATATTTGAATATGGGCAACCATAAGCAGGCGCTGGCCGATTACGAAGTCGCCGTGAAATCGGCGATGGATGACTCCGGGATCTTGAATAACTTTGCCTGGGTTCTAGCCACTTCGCCGAACGACGCATTGCGGGACGGCAAACGGGCAATCGAATTGGCACTCAAAGCTTGTGAACTGACCGAATACAAACAGGCACATATCCTCAGCACCCTGGCGGCTGCCTATGCCGAAGCCGGCGATTTCAAAAACGCCGTGAAATGGTCCGAAAAGGCATGCGCGACCGGGGACTCGAGCATTCAGGGCCAATTGAAATTGGAACAAGAGTCGTACAAGCAGGAAAAGCCGTGGCGCGAGGTGAAGGCCGAGGCCGTCCCACAAATGTCGAAAACAGACGTAGAAAAGAACGCCAACAAGGACGACAAGAAGAACGACAAGAAGAACGACAAGAAGGATGCAGAGAAGGCCACAAAAGATGACTCGGACAAGAACAAGAAGGCCCAGGCGGTGGGAACTGGTGCTGCAGGGTAAGGTGGCCGAATAACGATCCGATAAGAATCGGCGTTTCTTTCAACCCACGCGATGGACGAATCAACCATGGATCGCGATCAAGCGTTCGCATTGCTGTGCAAGTACACCCAGAGTGAAAGCCTGCGCAGGCACATGCTGGCCGTCGAGGCGGCCATGCGTGCTTATGCCGTCAAGTTCAATGAAGATGTCGAAAAATGGGGCATCGTCGGCCTGCTTCACGACTTCGACTATGAACGATGGCCCACACCACCCGACCATCCATTGCAAGGCGCCGCAATCCTTGCCGAGCATCGATACCCGGCGGACGTGATCTACGCGATCAAATCGCACGCCGATTACGTTGGCGATTGTCCACGTCTGTCGCAGCTTGATAAGACGCTGTACGCATGTGACGAGTTGGCCGGGTTCATCGGGGCCTGCGCCATGGTGCGGCCCGATGGCATCATTGGCATGAAAGCCAAGAGTGTGCGTAAGAAAATGAAACAAAAGAGTTTCGCCGCGGCCGTGAATCGGGATGACATCGTCACGGGTGCCGAGGACCTGGGGATCGACCTGAACGAACACATTCAATTCGTCATCGACGCCGTCACGCCACATGCCGAAACGCTCGGATTAACCAAACCGTAGAGTCTGGCCACGCTTGGGAAAGATCGTAGCTTGGGATTCCATCCCAGGCGTGGCGGGCGGCTAGCGCCTTGTGCCCGCTTCACGGCAATAGGAATGGCTTTGCAGGTGGAAACGTGTCCATGCTTGGGAAAGATTCCCAAGCTACACGCTGTTCATCACCAGCGATGTTCGGGCGAGCTCAAGATGTCGCTCAGTATAATTGCCTTCCGCACGGCTTGTGGGTCTGCCAGTATGGCGGCGATTTCCTGCCTCAGTGACAGCTCGACCGCCCCTTGTTCCGCCGGTGCGTTAAGCCCACCATCAACCTTGAGTGAACCGAGCCGATGATCGAACGTATCGTGCAAACGCTCTGCGACATGCTCGTCGGCTAACTCGACTTCTTCACCCAGCTGGTCGGCCCGCCTTCCGAAACGAGACGTATCAACGTTGGATTCCAGTCGATCTGGCGGTACCGGAACCACGACCGCCTCCACCACCTGGACCTCGGCCGGGTCGACCGCCGTGCGGCGCTGAACCGGTTGTTGCGGCAGCGCCGGCTGCCGTTTACTTGGCGCAGGCTGAGCAGGGCTCGGTTTCTTGCGTTCCGCGCGTCGTGCCGCCGCTTGCCGGAGAAAGGCATCAAGGTCATCAGCCATAAGAACCCTCTTTTTGCGTGAACTAGTTCGCCGTCCACTCACGGCTCTTAGGACGGGTCAGTCCATGACGGTCGTCTTGGAGCGTAAGGAGCTGGTGCCGGCAATCGACTTCCGCATGTCGGTATCGGACTGAATATTACGCAACTTGTAATACTCCATGATACCGAGCTTGCCGGTACGAAACGCGACCGCCATCGCACGCGGGACTTCGGCTTCGGCGTCCACTAACTTGGCACGGCTTTCCTCGATTCCCGCAAGCTGTTCCTGCTCCGCCGCCACCGCCATCGCGCGGCGTCCTTCGGCTCGGGCGCGGGCCACACGCGTGTCAGCTTCCGCTTGATCGGCCTGCAGCCGAGCACCAATGTTCTCACCTACGTCAATGTCGGCAATGTCGATCGAGACAATTTCAAACGCAGTTTGTGAATCGAGCCGGCGGGCCAACACGGCTTTCGAAATGGTGTCCGGGTTCTCGAGCACATTGGCATGCGTTTCAGCCGAGCCGATGGCACTGACAATCCCCTCGCCCACACGCGCGACAATCGTCTCCTCGGTGGCTCCGCCAATCAACTGCTGCAGATTCGCGCGCACCGTGACCCGTGCCTTGACTTTCAATTGAATGCCATCTTTGGCCACTGCATCGAGCGAGCTCTTGGCCGACCCCTTGGCGGGACAGTCGATCACCTTGGGGTAGACGCTCGTTTGCACCGATTCCAACACATTGCGTCCCGCCAGATCGATCGCCGTCGCCTCCCGAAACGTCAGCTGGATGGTCTTTGCCTTCTTGGCGGCAATCAGTGCTCGAATTACCAACGGGACGTTGCCACCCGCTAAATAGTGAGCTTCGAGCGATTTGGTCGAAATATCATCCGTTTCGAGCAAACCGGCCTGTACAGCCATGATCTTGCTCCGCACTATCACCTTGGGACTGACCTTGCGGAACGACATCCCCAACAAATCGCTGAACCCGATGCCAGCGCGCGTCAGGAACGATTGGATCCAATAGCGAAAATAGGCGGCAAAAATCCCGAACACCACCAAAATGGTAATCGCCGCAAACAATCCAAACAGCACGAGCACCGTTGTCATAGGACTATTCTGGGCCAGCAATATCATAAGGGAAACTCCCGTGCCGGTGGCACATTTGGGCAACAAACACTCTCCGAAAAACACTCGGCGAAAAACACCGCTATATTACCTAACTCCAAAGATCGTTAACTCTTTGACAAAGTTCCAGCGACCAACGGGAGCGGGCCAATGGGGCCCCGAACGGTAGCTCGGAGTTGGTTGGCGGCCCTGCTGCCCCGTCGCCCTGCGCATTATACAACAAAAGCGGCAACCGTTCGTGTACCCCTTTGCCAAAGCGTTGTCAAGCCAGCGGGTCCTCGAATGGTTCGATCCCCAACGAGTCGATGGGGGTCGACAAGACGTCATCGACGCTCTGTTGAGCGGCAATTTCCTTATCTGTGAGCGGGCGAACGATGAGTCGTTGTGTATGGACGTCAATCACCCGCACCAGCTGCCCTTTGTTGATTGGCATGCCGCCGCTGACGGCGTCATAGACACGCTGGTCGATCTTCACATCACCACTGGGCAGAAGATCGCTCCTGGCCACGCCGTTCTTGCCAATCATTTGATCGCGATGATATTCGTCGGTATCGGGAAGCACTTCCGCTTCGCTCTCCGGACGCTTGATTAAGATCAGCTTTCCCAACGGCGTGTGCGGCCACCACTTGATCGCCGAACCGACCGCCAGAGGCACCAGAATGGTGGCACAGAGCAACACAATCGTTCCGGTCATGAACCCGTCCGTAAAGGCAACGACTACCGCCGCGACAACGGCACAAGCGGCCAACACACTGAGCACGCCTCCCGACGGCACGAAGATCTCGAGAAAGATCAAGGTGACCCCTAAGGTCAACAATACGACTGGCCAGAATAACGGTTCCATATGGCGTTCAAACCTCCTCCAGTGGTTCGACCAGAACACGATTGCCATGCACCTCGACAACATGCACGGCCGAGTCCTTGGGAATCACCGTGGCGTCGCTAATCACGCTGATCACATCATCGCCAAAACGCGCTTTGCCGGACGGCGTCAACTGCGTGATGGTAACCCCTCGCTTGCCGGTCAAATGATCCCAATTCACCAGCGACTCGGACTGGTCCAAATCGAGGTCTTCCGAGGGTGGCGTCAACATCAACCGCCGGAACAACCAGGAATCGGCCAAGAAACGCCGCATAATCCATACGGCCGACATCACTCCACCACAGGCAACCACCATCGTCATCAGTGAACCAGGCACCTGATTCATCTGGTACGAGTTGTGTGGAAAAACAAAGGTCTGGCTGGCAAGCACAATGGACGTCAGCACCATGACACCACCACCAACCCCAAACACGCCAAAGCCCGGGATGACGAAGATCTCCAAAGCGATGCAGACAAGTCCTCCCAGAAACAACGTCAGTTCCAACTAACCTGCGGTTCCATTGAGAAACTGACACCAGAAAAAGAGCAAGAAGCACAAACCCGAAACAAATCCGGCCACACCTATCCCAGGCGCCGATGCTTCACTGATCAGCGCAAAGAACGCGATGAAGAGCAACGTGCGCGCGAACCACGCTTGCGTGGCCAACCGCTCGATGGTACTGACGACCGAGCTTCGCTTGGCCACCGTTATCTCATCCTCGATGTTGAAATGCTGTAGTGCCGCTCCCACATCGTCCGCCACGTCCGCGATCAACCCGAACTCTTTCGCCTCCAAGCCGGTGATCCCCTCTGCAAGATCCAGCGGGGCCAGGCGCCGCCACTGATCGGGGTCCTGCTGAGCGGCGTGTTCCTCTTCCGAAAAATAGCGTATCGCCCCAGTCCCCTCGCGGCGATAACGGAACACTTCCAGATCCGAGTTGACCAGCGCCAGCATCAACGACCAGTCGCGATTCTTTGCAGTCGCCAACGATTCAACCGGATCGCGCAACGCTTCCAAGGCCCCACGATCGATTACCGCGTCGCCCGGCCCGCCTAGGACCGCATCCTCACGTGCGTAAGTCTCGTCTGCCGCCAACGCAACCAGCGCCGCCACCGACCGCGCCTCGCCCTCGACAAACGCTACCGTCCGCACCGTATTGGCGTCCAGCCCGGCAAGAATCTGCACCAATCGCAATGCCGGCGCCGCCTGGCCTCCAGGGCTGTTGATCCGCAAGCAGATCAGGTTGGCCCGTTGCTTTCGCTCGGCGTCACGAATCATGCGGGCAACGTCATCAACCGATCGGGGCGTGATGCGCCCGCGCAAGTCGATCTGTAACGCGCGCCATGCCTGCTGGACCACCACGTCCTCACGGATGGCTTCGGGCGCCACCTGCAACGCGTTGGCCAACTCCTTGCGATCGGTCGCCAAGTGACTGGCAAAACCAAATTTCAAACGCATTTCGCGGCCCGAAAATGTCGCCAGATTGCCGGCTGGCACAATGGTGTTCTCTTTCCACACTTCAACTTCCTTGCGCAATGCCGGCAATTCGCTGCTCAGGACATAACGCGTGCCACCACCTACCAATTGTGTCTCGATCACGGTCAAACTCGGGTCGAGCATGCTCAATACGATCGGCACCGGAACCGTTCGACGACGCTGAGCGATCTCGCGATAGGCCGTACGCATGGTGGCGTCGACCGTCCGAGTGCCACGCCCTGCCGCGCCAAACTGTGCGTCCGGGTTGATCACAATCTCTTCGCAAGCCAGCACCGGTAACACCGCATGCCCGGAGAGGGAGACCGGAACATAAGCGACCGTGCGCACTCGACTAAACTGGTCGCTCGCCAAGAATCGCGCCAAGCTTAACGCGCGTTCAAATCCCGTGTTGCCAATCGACTTCCCGTCGCGCGCACGAAATTCAAGAATCATGATGCCGCGGGCATTGCCCGACTTCATCGATTGTAATGCCTGAGTCGCTGACACCATCACCTTTTGGTCCGCGTCGCCGAACAGCGGCAAAAGAACGGGAATCAACGCCACTTGCGCTGCCGACTCGACGGCCCGTTTACCGCCAGCCACTTCCTGCGAGTCGTTTCGGGGTGCCCGCTTCGACGGACCATCGGGCGCAGTTTTGGCGGAATTTTGCGCGGCCATCAGCACCAACGCTACCATGGCCAGCAG
This sequence comes from Planctomycetota bacterium, assembly GCA_024277285.1. Next base: position 2,134 of record JAJRVM010000038.1, on the reverse strand, counting down.
CATGGCTACCATGCGAGTAGGTTTCATCTGTTCGCCCCCCCCCAACATAAGAAACACTCCGTTCTGTCAGCGCCCGCGTTCGCATGGGACGAAGTAACCCGGTTTGCTATCCACAAACGAACGTGCAAAAACTCACTTCGTTCCTTTGGCAAACGACGGGCCGCGCGGCAGGTCTCGGTTCTGCTCGACCGAACCGGGCAGTCGTGGCTCAACGTCAGCAAATCTCATACGGCCGAATCGCAACGATCACATACATAGTGATTCTGGTCCGGCGGGAGGATGTTGGGAACTCTGCCGGCTTTTCCGCCGAACAGTCGCTCGACGTTGCCGTGATTTTCAGGCCCGAGGTCATTATAGGGCCCAGCCAAGAGGGGGGAAAGACACAGCATTCCCGGGATTCCAGGAAAAAGAGTGAATGCCTGGAAATCTTGAGGAACTATGCAGCCGCGAAGCGGCCATAGCATGCAGCCATGGGCGTCAGCCCATGGTACGGGCAGCCGATCGAGAAAGCGGAGCCGCGAATGCGGCGGCAGCAAACGCGGGCGTCGATTCGTCTTGCCGAGCGTCGTGGGAACGGAGCTCAACGTCGCGACGAGCTGCCAGCCCCAGGTTTGCTGGCCGTCGCTGGCGTGACTGCCTGCCACTTTTGCACTTTCTTGACCCAACCCTTTGGCACTGCGGGCTCGAAGAATTCGCGGTGAAACAAATTCAACTGCGCCGCCAGAATGCTGAAGTTCACCTCGCGGTCAGAGAATTCAAACGTCGTCTTGGACGCCGCCTGATTGGGATCGAAGACGATCATTGCCTTGGGCAGATAGTCCGCTTCGTCGATGATCACATGAACTTTCTTGAAGTTCGCAGCATCCTCGGCCGATTTTGGTACCGCTTCCAGCCAGTACTCGCCCTTGGCCGAAGGGGGCGTAATCACGTGCAACCAGAAACGCCGCTTGATATCATCCGCCTTGGCGTTAAACAAGAATGGCAACGGTCCTTTGGCGATCGCCTTGCCACGCAACTCCGGCGGCAACTGAGTCTGCACCAGCTTCTTCTCTTGGTAATCGAACTGGTACACCCACTCACCGTCACATACCCAATGCTCGTACATGCTCTGCTGGGCCGCTTTGTACGTACTCTTCCCACCCGGCGTCGCCGGCGCCACGTATTGGCTCATCTTCTCGACTTTGAACAGCCCTTTGTCGGGTGCCCAGTACTTGACGACACCTTTACTGAAGGTCTTGAAGGTGTTCTTGGGACCGAAGACCGGATCGTACTCCCAGCGGCGAAAATTGCATCGGTACCGCTTTATCTGGCTGCTCTTGAACTCCCAATACCCCAATACCTTGTCCAGATACTGCTGACTGTTGGCACTGAGTGGGTACCACTCAGGTTGCAACGGATTGCCTGCCACCGGCCCCGCCCGGTTCGCGCCGCGTGGAACACCGTTGGCCGGCACCGCGCCGCGAGGGTTGGTGTTACGTGCCATTCTCGGCACGCCGCCAGCAGGAACGCCTGCCTGTTGAGCCAGTGCAGGTGCGGCAAAGATCGTTGCGCACAACGTGATACAGGAGATCGTCGTCAGCCATGACGTTTTGGAATTCATATTCAGTCCCTGGAAATCCTTTTCTCGTGCCTGTGGACCCGAGCCCACGAAGGTGCAAGATACGCTCGCGGCCGGTTTGAATTCGGCTGGGATTCTAGCAAGAACGCCGCTCCAGCCCTAGGCCGGATTTTTTGCCGCAAGAACCACCTAAGAAACACCCGTGAGGTGGACCCCTCAGAGCCACGTTGTGTCGATGCGAGCACAACCTGTGCCATTGACGCCTTGCCATTGACGCCTGCCTCCCATTTAGGAAGGGACCGCTCATAAACGCGGATAGACGCTGATGAAGAGGCTCTCCGCCGGGCCTGCCCCGGCTGGGAGCACGACTGGTCGGCTACCAGCAAGGCGTCCTTCGTCGGTCGAACGGAAGGCTTTCTATTAACCGTCGCTTTGCTGAGGCCGAATCAAGACGCGGTTGGCTTCAACATTGGCCGCTCGCCTTTCAACCGAGACGCCACTTGAAATTGAGTAATGGTTTCGCGGTCGGCGTGACGAGTCGGTTGTGGCGTTGAAAGAACTGCGGTGTGCGTGTGT